>CAIRBY010000997.1 GCA_903876865.1 uncultured Acidobacteriia bacterium | reverse complement strand
GGCTTCCGCACCACTAATTGACGCGCGGCTTCCGCACCACCAACCGACGCGCGGCTTCCGCACCACCAACCGACGTGCGGATCCCGCACCACCAACCGACGTGCGGCTTCCGCACCACCAACCGACGCGCGGCTTCCGCACCACCAACCGACGCACGGCTTCCGCACCACTAGATCCTGAATCGCAACGCGCTTGGGCTGTGTGGCCGGGCGCAAAAAAAAACCGGGCGGCTCGAAAGCCGCCCGGTCTGGCACTGCGTTACAGGGTCGAAGCGAACCGATCCGCTATCTGACGAACACCGAGATGGTGCCGCTGACGGTCTGGCCTGCAGGTCCGTAGGCGGTCAAGGTGTAAGTCGAGTTGGTGATCGGGTTCACCGTGATGCTGCCGCTGACAGGCAGGGTCTGCGCCTGGAGATCGGCGCCGACGATGACTACCGAGGTGGCATTCTGCGTGGTCCAGCTGAGGACGACCGGGTTACCCGCGGCAGTCGACGTTACCGGATTGGCGGAGAACGACGTGATGGTCACCGCGCCTACGTTGACCGTCGTGTTGGCCTGAATCTGGCCAGTCGCGTTGGTCGCCGTGAGGGTGTAGGTGGTGGAAGCGCTCGGGCTGACGGTGGCGCAATCATTGGCGTTCAGATTGGTGCCGATGCCGGGCTGGATGGCGATGCTGGTTGCACCTGTCACCTGCCAGCAGAGCTTGGTCGATTGACCGGCGCTGATGGTCTGCGGGGTTGCAACGAATACCACGACTTGCGGGATAGTGCCCGGAGCCACGGTGATGGTGATCGGGGCCGTAACCGTCTTGCCATCGGCGGAGGTCGCCGTCAGCGTGTAGGTCGTGGTCTGGGCCGGGGTCACGGTGGTGCTGCCGTTGGGAGTCACGGAGCCGACGCCGGAAATCGAAACAGTGGACGCGCCCTGCGTGGTCCAGCTCAGCGTGGATTGCTGACCGGGCTGAATGTTCAGCGGGCTGCCTTCAAAGCGAACGATCTGCGGGTTGCCGGCAGGCGCCGCTCCCACGGTGACCGTGGTGGTGGCGGTGATGGTGCCGGTGGGTCCGACTGCGGTCAGGGTATAGGTGGTGGTCGTGGCCGGGCTCACGGTGGTGCTGCCCGTCAGCGCGACATTACCCACGCCAGGCGTGATGGAGATGCTGCTGGCGCCAGAGACGACCCAGTTCAACTGCGCGGTCTGGCCGGCGGTGATCTGGTTCGGGGTGGCGTCGAAGCGAACGACCTGAGCCGCTACCGGCGAGATCGAAGTGACGCGGGTCGTGGCCGTGGAGGTCAGGCCGCCCGGGTCGGTCACCGTCAGGCGGAAGACGTAGGTCTGTCCGGCGGCCGCGGTGAAGTTGGTCTTGGCGGCGGTCGGCGCCGTCAGGGTGACGGTCGGTCCGGCGATCTGCACCCACTGGTAGGTGATCGGATCGCTTTCCGGATCGTACGATGCCGAGCCATCCAGGGTTACGGACCCGGCGGCGATCCCGATCTGGTCGGGGCCGGCATTCGCGACTGGCGCGGAGTTGCCGACGCGGCGGGTCAGGATTTCGTAACGGATGCGCGGGATGTCCATGGGTACGGGCGAATTCGTCTTGCCGTAGTCCTTGGGGTGCATATAGTTGCCCACCTGGATTCCGAAGGCGAGCCGTCCGCTGTTCTTCACGTTCAGCATGGACTCGTTCAGGCCGGCTTCCGTGGTGAAGGCGACGTGCTCGTTCAAGGGCTGCACCAGTTTCAGGCTCCCGCCCGGACGGTGCGTGCTGTTGCCGTGGCTGCGCAGGTAGCCGACGTTGCCTTCCACATACGCATTGCCCCAGGCGCCAACCAAGCCGTTGATACCGGTCTGGTCGACGAGGCGGGCATAGGTTTCCATGAACGCCTGCGGTCCGATCTGCACGGAGTTCAGCACCGCGAAGTTCTTGAAGCCGCGGGTGGCGAACACGCCGATGCGGCCGCGGTTGAAGATGTAATCGGCGAGGAACGATGCCTGGCCGAGCGAACCGCCGGACTGCATGTTCGGCATGGTGAGGTATTTGAAACTGCCGAACGCGCCGACTTGCAGGTTGCTCCAGCGATTCACCAAACCGATATCGAACTGCCCTTCCTGGTGGCCGGGGTAGTACATGTACTCGCCCTGCGCCTGTACCGCGCGCTTGCCATCTCCGCCGAACGGCGAGAAGAACTGCCCGCGTCCGCTGAAGTTGTAGCTGCCGGTGCGGCCGCCGCCGTAGGTCGGTCCGATGTTGACGCCCACCACGGAGAACTTCTTGTTCCGCTTGGCCGCTTCATCCAGCGCGCCCTGCGCTTCGGTGTGCGCGATGTCCTGCGTCTGCGCCGCATTGAGCGGCTTGGGCAGGCCGTTGACCTGATCTTTGAGCGAGTTCTGCTGATTGCGCAGGTCGGAGAGTTCGCCGCGCATCTTGTCGTTCTCGCCCTGCAGGTTCTTCAACTGCGCCAGAATGTCATCCAGCTTATCCAGCTTCTTCAGGATCTTGTCGCAGCATTCTTCCTGCTTCTTGGCCATGGCCGCCAGGTTGTCCAGCTTGTCCATGATCGCCTTGATCACGTCGCTGATGCCGCCCTCTTTGATGAGTCTGCCGGTGGCGTCGGTCACCGTGAGCACGACGCGGCGGTTCATGAACCGCCCTTCCTTGGTCTTGTTGTCCACTTCCGGAATGCGCTTGCCGTCGCCCGAAGTGGTGATCTGGCTGTCGGTGACTCCGTACTTCACCAGGAACGCCTTCACCGCATCGGCGCGCTTCTGCGCCAGTTTGTCGTTGTATGCGCCCGAACCCACGTAGTCGGTGTGGCCGGTTACTTTGACTTTATAATCGCGGTGCTGGCCCAGTAGGTCCGCCAGACGGAGCAAACTCGGGTAACCATCGGAAAGGATGGAGGAATTGAATTCGAAATTGATCTCTTCCCAGTCATCTTTGCTCTGGCCGCTCGGATTGAGCCCCTGTGCAAACAGACTAGAGGCCAATAAGCCGATGGCGCCTATTGCTGCTAGTTTTTTCATTGTCTTCTAACTCTCCTCAGCGTTAACAACTTGTACGTGAAACTGAACTTGTGTGTAGGGGGAGTGCCGGATTACCGTGCTTCCAATCCAGGCCAGATCGGTCCGTACTGGAACGAACTGGGTCCATTCTTGCCCCTTGGTCACTAAAGATAGGATACACCGGAATTTTTCTCCATCTACCACAAATCTAGAGCGTTAGTCTCGCTTTTGGGGGCTGGTACGTACACATCCGGCCCCTGAGGATGCGACAATGGGGAAGTGAGGCTGCCGGATGGGCAATCGCTCCTGGAAACAGGAGAGGAAAGTCCGGTCTCCACAGGGCAGCGTGCCGGCTAACGGCCGGGCGGGTTCGCAAGGGCTCGACGGAAAGTGCCACAGAAAATATACCGCCTCTCCGCAAGGAGGGGTAAGGGTGAAATGGTGCGGTAAGAGCGCACCGCGGCGGGAGTAATTCCGCCGGCAGGGAAAACCCCACGCGGAGCAAGACCAAATAGGGGAGGAGGGGCGGCCCGTCCCGTTCGACTTCCGGGTAGGTTGCTAGAACCGGCCAGTAATGGCCGGTCCAGATGAATGATTGCCGCCCGCAAGGGTACAGGAACCGGCTTATAGTCCGGCAGCTAAACGCTTTTCATCGTTCGGGGACAGGCCGGAGTTTCTTCGGATGTCTTCCCGAATCTTGAGCTTGCGCACGTAACGTCCA
This sequence comes from uncultured Acidobacteriia bacterium, assembly GCA_903876865.1. Classification (GTDB taxonomy): domain Bacteria; phylum Acidobacteriota; class Terriglobia; order Bryobacterales; family Bryobacteraceae; genus Solibacter. The sequence continues at coordinate 6,503 of CAIRBY010000997.1, read as the reverse complement.
AAGTATTCATCAAGATCCCCACCATATTGAAAGTTGTACATGATGTCAGCGAATTCGGCCGTGTGGCTGAGCCCGAGGGCGTGCCCGACTTCATGCAGGCAAGTCAGGTAGACGATGGCGTCCCTCCGCAACCCGGCCCCCGGTTCCAACCGGACATGGATGTCCCGTCCGTTGGTCTCGCCATACAGCCCCTCCCGTCCCGTGACCCAGAAGACGCGGATGGCTGCCTGATCCCTGCTTTGGACCCGCTGTAGCTTCAGTTTCCCCTGCGAGGCGCTCTGCCAGGCTTCGATGGCCCATTGCGCCAGATCGGAATCGGGACCGGACTGCACCCAGTACTTCAGCTCGGCTGCCGGCAGACTCGTTGCCATGGCCAGGAACAGGACACAGGCGGGAAAGGCTCGGCGTCCGGTGCTCATCGTGCGGCTACCAGATTCCCACCAGTTTGGCCCACAGTGGACCGATTCCCAGCCAGATCACCAGATTTACCAGGGAGATGATAAAGCCGAGGCGCCACCACTCGCCTTGCCGCACGTAGCCGGCCCCAAAGAAGACGGGGGCCGAACCGGTGCCGTAATGGGTCATGGCGGCATTCAGATTCGAGAAGTAGGCCAGGCTGAGCGCCGCAAGCATGGGCGGGACCCCGGCGGCGAGCGCGGCGGCAAAGAAGCCGGGATAGAGCGCGGTCACGTGTGCGGTCATGCTGGCAAAGCCATAGTGGACGTAACAGTAACTGGCCACCAGCACCGCTAGAGCAAGCGGCCAGGGCCAGCCATGCAGCACGCCGAAGAGGCCGCTGCTGAGTACCTTGATGGCGCCGTTTTCGTTGAGAGCGTCGCACATCATCACCAGCGGGGCGAACCAGATGAGGGCGTCCCAGGCCCGCTGCTCACTGAGCAGATCGTCCCAACTGATTACCCGCGCGAGCAGCAGGGCGCAGAGCCCGCTGAGTGCGACGAAGGTGTTGGAGATGCCGTGCCAGGGAGAGGTCACCCATCCGGCCATGACCCCCAGCATGATGGCGACCAGCCACTTTTCGGCGGTGCAAAGCGGCCCGCGGTGCGCCAGTTCGGTATGGGCGATGTGGCGCGCGCCGGCCATATCCTGCAATTCGGGCCGGGCCAGGCGGAAGATCAGCCACGGCACGATGGTGAGCGTGAGCATCCCCGGCAGAATCGAGCCGGAGAGCCAGCGTCCCCACGTCAGGTCCACGTGTCCGATCTTGTGGGCGAATTCGGCGATCAGCGGGTTGGCGGCCATGCCGGTCAGGAACATAGCGGAGGCGGCATAGGTGGTGTGGAAGGAGACCAGCATCAGGAAACTGCCGATGCGCCCGGCGGTCGGACCGGGTTCGGAGCCGAGCGCGCTCGCCACGCTGCGGGTTACCGGGTAGACGATGCCGCCTCCACGCGCCGTATCCGATGGGATGAACGGGGCCAGCACCAGATCCGCGGCGGCGAGCGAGTATCCCAGGCTGAGCGGCGAGCGGGCGAAACGCTCGATGAACATGTACCCGACCCGGGTGCCGAAACCGGTCTGGGTGACGGCGCGGGAAAACAGAAAGGCCGTGAAGACCAGCCAGACGGTGATGTTGGCGAAACCGGACAGGACTTTGGCAGGTGGCAGCGTACCTGTCACCGCCAGCAGGGTCATCGCCATCAGGACGCTGACCCCCATTCGTACCGGTTGCACCACCAGTGCGACCACGGTGGCGAAGAAGATCGCGAAGAGCCGCTCCTGGGGGCGGCTCATGCCCGGCAGCGGCAGAAAATAGAGCAGCACCCCCGGAAAGAGTACTATTACCCACCGCATCCACGGAGATATCCGGGTGGCTGTTGCGGGCGCGGGTGGAAGAGTGGTCGTCACGGTGTTATTTGAAGATGCTCTTGGGGATCATCGCATGCACGCCTTTGGTCCCGTCCACGGCTTGGGTCACGTTGAAATCCACGCCCACACTGCAGAGCATATAGGCGTCTTCGCGCGACAGGTGTTTCACGGAAACCAGCAGGTCGATGGCTTCCCGCACCGCCATGCGGAGGGCTTCGTTGAGGTCCGGGCTGAGACCCATGGCGATGTAGTGGGTGGGGGTTTCGCCGCGCGGCGCCTTCAGGTGCAGGTCTTTGTGGAGCACGAACTGAAAGGTGCCGGTCAACGAGGTTTCGAGCGCGGTGATATCGACTTCCCCGTTGCCCTGTCCGGCGTGTCCGTCGCCCACCTCGAAGAGTGCGCCGGGCGCATGCACCGGGATGAAAAGAGATGTCCCCGCGACCAGGTCTTTGTTGTCGAGGTTGCCCGCATGCGTGCCGGGAGGCGCGCTGTTGACCCGCCCGGCGGCTTCGTCCGGAGCCACGCCCATGCTGCCGAAGAAGGGGTGCAGGGGCAGTTCGATCTGGTCGGAAAACGCGGCTACGTTGCGTTTGGTATCGAGCGGAATGATCTTCATGGAGCCCTTGGCGAAGTCCTCCGGCGTCAGCACTCCGCTCCGGGGGCTGAAGCTGTTATAGGCGTAGGGAATCGCGTATTGGATCTTGACGATCCGCACTTCCAGCGTATCGCCGGGCGCGGCGCCTTCCACGAAGATCGGTCCGGTGAGGATGTGCCCGCCCGGCCCTTTGTCCTTCACTTCGGCGTAGATGGCTTTCAGTTCCGGCTCAATCGCTTCCGGTTTCACGCCCGCGGCGGCGAGGCGTTCCGGGCTGTTGGTCAGCATGGTCTGAATCTCGACGGTATCGCCGGATTGAATCCGCAGCACGGGCTTCGCAGCCGACCAGCAGTAGCCCCAGGCTACGGTGGAGGGTGTGGCTTTGAGCTTGTAGTCCGCGCCGTACGCGGCCAGCGCCAGCAGGGGGAAGAGCAGATATCGCATGAGTGATTTTAGCGCGGCAGCGGGGCCGAAGCTATGTCACTTGACGTAACGCGAAATAGGGCTTCAGTACTATGGCCCATTACTACAAGTCATTGATTCAGCGGTTAGTTCTATTGTCAATTGACGTACGCGAATGGCAGTATGAGGATGTTCTCTAAAGATAACAAATGCTACCAAATCGCCAGATGTTTTCATTCCTCAACCGCTTCGCACTTCTTCTTGCCCTGACTGTGGTTATTTTCATCGGTTCGGCGCAGGCCAATACCCTGGTTCTGACCGGAAATCCCAATCAGGTCTATTCGGGGATCAACGTGGGACCGTACCCGGTCACGTTGGATGCCGCGCCGGCTCTGGTGTTCTGCCTGGACGATACCAAGACCGCAAATTGGGGCGGCAGCTATGCGGGTACCGTGCACACGCCGAATACGGCGGCGGAAGAAGAGGCCGCGTTTCTGGCTTCCTATGCCCTGTATGCGGGTTCGCCCAGTTCGAACGGGCCCACCGTGAGCGGAGTCGAAGGCCCCATCTCATTTGCAATCTGGCAGATCATGGGAACCCTGGGATCTACCCCGGTCGATCCGAACGCGCAGAAATATGTAAACATGGCGCAGTATGCCTATACCGCCGGCCTCATCTCGCAGGACTTCCTGAACAGCGTCTTCGTCTTCGTCCCCACCGACACGACGATTCAGCGGTTCATTTCCGCAGTGACCCGGCCTGCCATGGACGTGGCGGCGACGCCGGAACCGGGAACCATCGTCCTGTTCGGCACGGGTGTGATGCTGGTGGCGCTCAGCCGTTTGCGGCGGCGGAAGTAGCTCTCCAGAGCGGGGTTGCCAAGCGGCCGCGATCCCGCATATAGTCTCTAGGTGACCCTCACCAGACGCTCCGTTCTCGCCGCAATGTCCGCGGCTGCTGCCGCGCAGGCACAGCAGCGCCGCCTTCCCAATTGGAAACCGAAACTAGGAGTGCTGGCTCAGTACTCCGACGCGAACCTCGAGTTCGTCAAAGCGGAAGGCTTCACCTCGATGCAATTGCGGATCGATCCCGCCAAAGTGGACGACGCCGCGATCGCCTCCATCAAAGACAAGATCCAGAAATCGGGCATCTACGTCTCTTCCCTCGCCGTGGATGGCAACCACATCGATCCGGACCCCGCCGCTCGCGAAAAGCAGAACAAATACACGGTTGCCTGCATCGAGCTGTGCGGCAAACTGGGGATTCCCCACATCGGCGGCCAGAGCGGCACCATCAAGGGCCGCCCCCTGCAGGAGCAGGTGGACGAGATCGTGCGCGTCTACAACGAGAAGTACTTTGCCGCGTGCGAAAAGAACCACGTGCGGATCCTTTGGGAGCCCTACGCCGGCGGACCCAATATCGGTACCGGCCCGGTGGGTTGGGAAGCGCTGTTCAAGTCTTTCAAAGACAGTCCGCATGTAGGGCTGCAATTCGACCCCTCGCACCTGGTCTGGCAGCAGATGGACCCGGTGGCGGCGGCGCGCGAATTCGCGGACAAGATCTACGACGTGCACCTCAAGGACTGCGAAATCCTGACCCACGTGTTGCGGCGCACAGGCATTCAGCCGCCCAACAATGCGCGCTGGTGGCGCTTCCGCATTCCCGGACAGGGGTCGGTGGATTGGAAGGGCTTCTTCGCGGTGCTGGCCGAAGTGGGATACACGGGCGCCATGAACATCGAGAACGAAGACGAGTTCTACTACCCGGCGTACAGCCAGGGCAACTTCACGGAGCAGTACAAGCGCGGCTTCCGCGCGGCGCACGAATTCCTGAAGACGATGGTGCCTCCGGTCACGGCGTAGCCGCCGCAATCACAGCCGTGCGGCCCCGCCGCCTGAGCTGCGGATACAGGGGCCGCGTACACTGGAAGTGTTGCCGATGAGAGCGATTCTCGCGCTGTGGTTCGCCGCATTTCCGTTGCTGGCGCAGACGCCGCCGGTCGCCGCCGGTTCGATCGAAGGCGCCGTCACGGATGCGCTCACCGGTGCGCCCGTGCCCGAGTTGACCGTGAACCTGGTGGCAGCGGAAGTGCTGTCCCCGGTGAAGACTGACGAGCAGGGCCACTTCGTCGCGCGGGGCCTCGCTGCGGGTCAATACCTGGTGCTGGCGGCACAGAGCGCGGGGTATGCGCCGCGCTCCGTCCGCGTCCGCCTGGCGCCATTTCAGGAACTCAAAGGGGTAGACCTCAAACTCGAGCGCGAGGCCGTGATCGCGGGGCGGATTCTGGACAGGGATCAAAAGCCGGTTGCGGGTGCGCGTGTGACCGCGCGCGCGCAGGGGTATCGTGACGGCCGTTCGGTGCTGACCGGGATGCAGACCGCCACCGCCAGCGAGCGCGGCGAATTCCGCATCACGGGCCTGAGCGCCGGCAAATATTCTGTCGAGGCAGACGCCAAACCGCTCTCGGTGCGCAAGCGGCTGGCAGGTGAGGCGGCCACGGAAGACAAGGCGCCGGTTCGCGCCGACGTGCGCACCTACTACGGCGGCAGCACCTCGATGGATGGCGCGTCGCTGCTGGCGGTGACGGCCGGGCAGCAGATCGAGGGCTTCAACCTGACGCTGCTGCGCGAGCGCACCATGTGCATCGCGAGCGCGATTGAAGATGCGGAGGCGCCCAACGGGCGGGTGGGAGTGATTGTCAGCGAACTGATGCCGATGAGCCAATCCCGCGTGGCCGGCGATGGTGTGGCATCGGGCGAGGAGTTTGAAATCTGCGGCTTGCCGGCGGGAAGCTACCGGTTATGGAGCTTCACCACCAAGGCGCGTCCACGCTATGCGGGACAGACCTTCACGCTGGGTAGCCGGAGCGTGCGCTTGCCTCACCTGACCGTGAGCGGCTACGTGGCGGTGAAGGGTGCGGTGACGGTGGCGAATGGCAAGGAGGACGCGCCCGCGCCGCGCATGCGTGTGCGCCTGGCGCCGAAGGATCGTGCCGCCATCGCCGGGGAAGAACTGGTGGCCGTTTTCGAACCGGCGGGGACGTTTGTGATTCCGGGCGCGCTCAACGACGAGTACTGGCTTGAAATATCCGGGATGCCAACGGGATATTACGTGCGTTCGGCCATGCAGAACCAGCGTGAGGTGCGGCGCGATGCGGTGCGCGCGGGGGCGGGCGATGTGGCGATCGTGCTCGGCGCGGACGGACCCTCGTTGAACGGGCAGGTTGTGGGGAAGGACGGGCGCCCGCTGGCGAACGCGACCGTCGTGCTGGTTGCGGCGCCCGTGCCCGCGGCGCCCGGTCCCGGGCAGATCTTCACCACGGTGAGCGACCAGAACGGGCAGTATGCGCTGCAGAACATGGCGCCGGGAGAGTACCGCGTACTGGCGCCGGCGGGCGTGGAACTGGAAGAGGCGGGCGACCCGGCATTCCTGCGAGAGCATGCGGGCCAATTCGCGGAGGTCACGTTAGGGCCGCGCGAGAGAAAGATGCTGACGCTGACCGTGCGCGAAGATCGTCCCTAACGACGCGCGGCCGCAGCGGGGCGCGGCGGATTACTGTTTGGCGACTCGGATATGGCATCGAGGCTGCGGTCCACATCGGCCAGCGTGGTGGCCCACGAAGACACGCTGATGCGCATCGCGGTGCGTCCCTGCCAGACCGTGCTGCCGCACCAGCAGG
>CAIRBY010000996.1 GCA_903876865.1 uncultured Acidobacteriia bacterium | reverse complement strand
TGGTAGGGAATCCCATGGGCTCTCCTTAAACTAGTTATATAACTAGATAAACAAAAACGCAAGGAAATGTTCTGGTGGGGAGTTCGGGAGTGTCTACCAAAAGAAAAAGCCCCCTGATCTAGTCAGAGGGCCAAACACGAGTGGCAGGCGAAACCGCCTGCCCTACCTTAGGGTGTGCCGGGTTGGCACGGTGACTTCGAGCGGCTCTAGCGTTTGCGGCCGTAGATGACGGTGATTGAGGTCTCATTGGAACCGCCGCCGACCATGATGTTCAGGGAGCGCTGGTTCGCCTCGTCGGCAGCCACGATCAAGCCACCTTCGGCGCCGGTCTGGGTGAGTTGGACGGTCATCCCCATTTCCTTGCACTTGGCTTGGTAGAAAGAGGTCACGCGCTCAGGCGGGTCGGAAGTGGTGAAGGTGACGGTGCCGCCCTCTCCCATTCCGTTGGCGTCCATGCCACGGGCGGTCACGTTGCCTTGGGCCTTGGCTCCGGGATAGGAGGGGACCCACGCGGGCAGTTTGCCGGTGCCGCCGCCGATTTCGATATCGGCCGCTTTGCCTTCCTTATCGATGGCGTGCATTTTGAAGCGGCCGTTTTTGACATCGTCGAAGGAGAGGGTGACCTCTTCGCCGGTCTTGCGGTCGCGGATGCGCATGGATTTGGTGCCTTCGTCGGTGCTGATGACCTCGGCGTCCGGATTGGCCGCGGTGATGATCTTGGCAAGCGCCACGCCCGGGTTGCGCACAAAGTAGGCGGCGATCCCGCCGATGCTGGCGATTGCGATCACGAGCAGCACGACCAGGATTCCGGCGATGATCAGGCCCCAGCCGAGGCATCCCATCTTCCCCTTGGTGGCCGGCGCGGGGGCTCCGCCCATGCCGGGAGGGGGAGGCGCGTATTGCGCCTGAGGCGGCTGCGGGGCGGCTGGTTGACCGGCCGGTTGACCCGCCGGTTGACCCGCTGGTTGACCCGCTGGTTGACCCGCCGGTTGGCTGACAGGTGTGGGCGCGACGGCCCCGCATTGGGTGCAGAACGCACCAGTGATGTTGGCGCCGCAAGTGGTGCAAAAAGCCATATCGATCCACTCCTCCGATCGAACTACTGTACGCTACCCCACGGACGGACGCAAAGGGGGGCCTTGGGCTGGCGGGAGATTCTCCACAGCAGGCCGACTTTACCGTTAAACAAAGGCGTGTTATGCTGATCGCTCAGGAGAGCCTACGCACACTGCCATGACGCGACGCGAAACTCTGCAACTGCTTGCCGCTGCCACCGCGGCCACTACCGCCAACTCCACTGCTTATGCCGCCGGCGGCGAGGCGGACCGGGAAGCCCGCATGAAATGGTGGCACGAAGCCCGCTTTGGAATGTTCATTCACTGGGGCCTGTATAGCCTGATCGGGCGGCATGAATGGGTGATGGAGAACGAAGCCATTCCGGTGGCGGAATACGAGCAGTACGCCAAGCGCTTCAAACCGAAGCCCAATGCGGCGCGGGATTGGGCGAAGCTTGCCAAGGCAGCGGGGCAGAAGTACATGGTGATGACCACCAAGCATCACGAAGGCTTCTGCCACTTTGACAGCAAGCTCACCGATTACTGCGCGACCAAGCAGGGTCCGGGGCGCGATCTGGTGAAGGAGTATGTGGAGGCGGCGCGGGCCGAGGGGCTGCGGGTGGGCTTCTACTATTCGCTGATGGACTGGCACCATCCGGACGGTGCGCGCTGCGCCACCGACGAAGCGGCGCGGCAGCGCTTTGTCGCCTATATCCACGGGCAGATCCGGGAACTGCTGACCAATTACGGCAAGATCGATATTCTCTGGTACGACGTCTCCTGGCCGCTGAATGCGAAGGGCTGGGAATCGGAGAAGATGAACGCGATGGTATTCGACCTGCAGCCGGGCATCATCGTCAACAATCGCAACGGGCTGCCGGGAGATTTCAACACGCCCGAGCAGAAGATCGAGGCCAGCAAGGGCGCGTGGGAAAGCTGCATGACGATGAATGATAGCTGGGGCTATCAGAAGACCGACGACGATTGGAAGACGCCCAAGACCGTGGTCAAGAACCTGATCACCTGCTCGCGCGACACGGGCAATTACCTGCTGAATATCGGGCCGAAGGCGGATGGCTCGATCCCCGAGGAATCGGTGAAGATCATGACGCAGGTGGGAAAGTGGATGGAGAAGAACGGCAAGTCGATCTACGACACGGAAGTTTGCCAGCCGCGCCGTTCCAACTATGCGAGCTTCACGCGCAAGGGCAATACGCTCTACATGCACATCTGGTTCTGGCCGGGCGAGACGGCGATTCTTGGCGGCTTCCTGACGAAAGTGCAATCGGCCACGCTGCTGGCCTCGGGCAAGCCGGTGAAGTTCGAACAGGACAGGTTCCGCGTGCGCTTCACGGGATTGCCGGAGCGTGCGCCGGACGATCCGGTGACGACGATTGCGATTGTCTGCGAGGGCGAACCGAAGCAGGATATGGATTTCGTGCGCAAGGAGCGTCCGCGCGGGTAGGGTCTGGCACGGGTAGGGTCTGGCCCGGCATGTAGGCCTCCGGTCTTGTAAGATGGGCGGATGCGATTTGTTATTGCGTTGCTAGCGCTGGTTTGGAGTGGCATGGCGGCGGAGATCAAGACCGTCCATTTCCAGAGTGAAGATCAGAAGACGCGGCTGGTAGGGTATGTGTTCGAGCCCACGGGGCGCGGTCCCCATGCGGCGGTGGTGATGCTGCACGGGCGCGCGGGTCCGTACTCTTCGCTGGCGAAGGGTGTGTACACGGCGGCGACGCTTTCCAAGCGCCACAAGGAGTGGGGCGAGTTCTGGGCGGAGCGCGGCTACGTGGCGATGCTGGTGGATAGCTTCGGCCCGCGCGGCTTCCCGGGTGGGTTTCCGCGAGGCAGCTATGAAGACCGTCCGGCGGATGTGAGCGAGCAGACGGTGCGTCCGCTGGATGCTTACGGCGCGCTGCGGTATCTGCGCGGGAGGCGGGATGTGATCGCGGACCGCATCGGCGTGCAGGGCTGGTCGAACGGGGGGATGACGACGCTAGTGACGCTGAGCGAGCGCGCGCCCGGGATTGCGCAGCCCACGCCGGAGAGCGGCTTCCGCGCGGCGATTGCGGAGTATCCGGGTTGCGGTATGGAGGCGGTGAAGGGACGCTATCGCGGGTATGCGCCGATGCTGGTGATGCTGGCGTCGGCGGACGAAGAGGTATCGCCGAAGAT
>CAIRBY010000995.1 GCA_903876865.1 uncultured Acidobacteriia bacterium | reverse complement strand
GTTGAAATCGACGGTAAGGAAGTGGATGCCGTCAACGGTGTAAGGAGCAGGCTCGGGGATCCGACTCCCGTCAACTTCGACCTGCACAAAGCCGCGCAGGAACGCGCCGCGCAACAGGCCCGGGCGAGCGCCGCGGGCGCATCCGGCGCCGCGCCGCTGACCAAGGAAAAAGAGCGCAGCATGTCGAAGGAAGAGAAGGAAGCCTACGACAAAGCGTTGAAAGAGCGCGAGTCGGCGATGAAGCACAACAAGGAACTGAACGATGCGTTCAGCGCCGGTATGGCCGCGGTCCAGGCCAAGGACTTCGACGCCGCGGTGGTCAGCTTCGCCAAGGCCAGCGAACTCGATCCGAAACAGGTCGCCGTTTGGGCTCAGCTTGCCGACGCGTATGTCAGCGCAGCCGCCAAGAAGACCGGGCCGGAATTTGACGCCGCCATGGGGAAGGGAATTGAGGCCTACGGAAAGGCGCTCGAACTGAACCCCGGCGACGCCGCCACCCACAACAACTACGCGCTCGCTCTCGGCAAAGCCAAGAAGTTCCCCGAGATGCAGGCCGAACTGAAGAAGGCCGCCGAACTCGATCCGACCAAAGCGGGCCAGTATTATTACAACCTCGGCGCCATGCTGGTGAATGCCGGGCAGAGCGAGCCGGCCGGCGAAGCCTTCAAGAAGGCGATCGAACTGGATCCGAATCACGCCGATTCCTACTACCAGTTGGGCGTGTACCTGGTGAGCAAGGCCTCTTTCGCCGCCGATGGCAAAGTGACCCCGGTCGCCGGAACGGTGGAAGCCTTCCAGAAATACCTGTCGCTTGCGCCGACCGGCCAGTTCGCCGAATCCGCCAAGGGCATGCTGAGTTCGATGGACGCGAAGGTGGATACGAGCTACAAGAACCCCAACGCTCCCGCGCCCAAGAAGAAGAAGTAAGCGCTCGTTGTATCGTAAACTCCGGGGCGGGGAAGTCCGCTTTCCCGTCCCGACCTCATGCTCCGCTACCTCATCCTCGAAGTCCTGCTCCCTCTGCTTGTATTCGCGATCTTGCGATCCGTCTTCCGCAGCGTCATTCAGGCGGGCCGCACGGTTACCAATGCCGCGCGCACCGCGCAAACGCCGCCCTCCGCCCCTCCACCAGTCGCCGCGGGCGGGGAACTGCGGAAAGATCCGGTCTGCGGAACCTACGTCTCCACCTCATCCAGCCTCTCCCGCACAGTGAAAGGGCAAACGTTCTACTTCTGCTCCGCCGAGTGCCGCGACCGCTACCGCGGTTAGGGTAGGGCAGGCGGTTCCGGCTAATCCCGCTTAAATAACCGTCGGCGCCAAAGTTCGCCGGACCTGGTGGGGCGGACGCCCTCGTCCGCGCGGGCCCCCCCCTGGTCCCGCTAGTCCTTCGAAGAATCAGGTGCCTGCGACGATCGAAAGGCCTACGAGGGCGTCGGCCGCGATTGTCAGACACGATCCAGGGGGACCGCCCCACGAAAGGCCAGGACGCCTGTAAATTGGCTTATTTCAGCTGCATTGGGCGAAAACGCCTGCGCTACTCAGACCTTCAGTTCGTAGTTCAGCTCGCGCAGAATGGCGATGATGTCGGCGCGGATGGCCATGATCTCTTCGCTCGGGAGCGTACGCTCGGGCGAGCCCACCGTGATGCGGTAAGAGACGCTCTTCTTTCCATCCGGCAGGGCGAACTCCCACAGATAATTCGTGGATTCGATCAGCGGATTGGCATACTCCGCGATGGCGGAGCGCACATCCCCGGCATGCTGCCGGTTGACCATCACCACGGAAAGATCGAAGGCGCTCGAAGGTTGGCGGCGGATGGGCGTGTACTTCGTGGGCGCTTCTCCCAGTTCCGCGATGCGCGCCAGGTTCACGTCCAGAATCGCAGCGCGCCCGGTCTCCATCATGCGCGGATGCAGTTCGAAGAGGCGTCCCACGAGTTCCCCGCGCCAGTGGATCTCCGCGGCGCGCGCCGGATGTTCGTACTCGCGGCCCTGCGCGGGCTTGGTCTGCGCGCCCGGCAGCAGGCACTCGGCCATCCGCTTGAGTTCGAACAGGCCGGTCTCCTTGCGGTCATAGACTGCCGCGATCAGGTGCGGTACCTCGCTGGGTAGCCCGGTTTCGTTCGGATGAATCTCCTGCCCGATCTCGAAGATGCGGAAGCTGTCGCGGTACTTGAGGTTCTCTTTGACGTTGTTCCAGATGCCCGGCAGCAGCGACGAGCGCATCAGTTCCTGCCCTTCGGCGATGGGGTTGAGCACGCGCAGATGGTCGTTCGGGTCCATGCCGAAGGCGCGCACGTCGGCCTCGCTCAGGAAGCTGTAGTTGTAGACTTCGGTGTAGCCGTTATCGACGAAGAGGTTGCGCACGTCATGCTGCATGCGGCGCGCGGGGTTCGCGGGCGGCGGCGCCACGGGTGCGAGCGGGGCTTCCGGCGTGATCGAATCGTAGCCGATCATGCGGCCCACTTCTTCCACCAGATCGTCTTTGATGCCGACGTCCTTGGTGGCGCGCCAACTCGGGACCGTCACCAGGAACGTGTCCGCGTCCATGTCGGCGACCGTGAAGGCGAGGCTCTCCAGAATGCGCCGGACTTCGCCGGAGGCGAGGGTGCGGCCCAATTTGCGCGCCAGCCAGGCGAGCGAAAGTTCGATTACGGGAGGCGCCGCGAGCGGGCCGCAGGCATCCGCCACTCCTCCCACCAGGCGGATTCCCGGCGAGACCAGGGGCAGCAATTCCACCGCGCGCGCCAGCGCACGCACCGTGTTCAGGGGATCCTGCGCCTTTTCGAAACGCATGCTCGCGTCCGTGCGCAGCTTGATGCCGGCGGAGGTTTTCCGAATTGACGATGCCTGGAAATTGGCGCTCTCCAGCACGACGCGCGTGGTCTTGTCGCTGATCGCGCTCTCACCGCCGCCAATCACGCCCGCGAGCGCGATGGGGCCCGCCGCATCGGCGATGACCAGGTTGGCGGCGTCGAGCGTGTAGCTTTCGTCGTTCAAGGCGCGGAAGTGCTCGCCGGCCTTGGCGGTGCGCACGAAGATGGTGTCGCCGTGCAGCAGGTCCGCGTCGAAGGCGTGCATGGGCTGGGCCAGTTCCGCCATCAGGAAATTGGTCAGATCGACAATGTTATTGATCGGGTTGAGCCCGATCGAAGTCAGGCGGTATTGCAGCCACAGGGGCGAGGGGCCCACGGTGACGTTGTCAAACACCAGCGCGCTATATCGCGGGCAGAGGGCGTAATCCTCGATCATTACCTGGATCGCGGCCGGACCCTCCGGCAGGAGTTCGAGTTTGGCCGGGTCCGTCAGCGGCAGTCCCAGAATGGCGGCCACTTCCCGCGCCATGCCGTGATGTCCCCAGAGGTCGGGGCGGTGGGTGATGCTCTTGTTATCGATTTCGATGGCCGCATCCGGCACCAGGCCTGCGATGGTATCGACTTCCAGAATACCCGCATGATCGCGGCTGATGCCGAGTTCGGAGGCGCTGGCCAACATGCCATCGCTTTCCACACCGCTCACCACCTTCTTGCCGATGGGGGTCCACACCGCGTGCATGCCGGCGCGGCAATTGGGGGCGCCGCAGACCACGGTGCGCTTGCCCAGCGGGCCGGCATCGATCTGCGTCTTCACGTTGTGGCTGCCTGCGATAGGCTCGACCGATTCCACCAGCACGACCTGCGCGTTGCCGAGCAGCGCGCCCGTCTCTTCGATGCCTTCGCATTCGGCGGTCTTCATGGTGATGAGCCGCTCGAGCGGTCCCGCCGCCTGGGTCAGGCCGGGGACGAATTCACGAATCCAGTTGTAGGAAAACTTCACGGTTAAAACTGCTCCAGAAAGCGCAAATCGCCGCCTTGCAGTTGGCGGATATCATCGATGCTGTAGCGCATCATCACCAGGCGCGTGAGGCCCAGGCCGAAGGCGAAGCCGCCGAATTCGTCCGGGTCGATCCCGCTCTGGCGCAGCACATGGGGGTTGACCAGGCCGCAGGGCAACAACTCCACCCAGCCGCTCTGTTTGCAGACGGGGCAGCCCGGTCCGCCGCAGATGAGGCACTGGATATCGAGTTCGAAGCCGGGTTCCACGAAGGGAAAGTAGCCGGGGCGCAGGCGCACGGTGACGTCGCGCTGGAAGACCGCCGTCAGCAGCGTCTTCATGAAATAGAGCAGATGCGCCACGCTGACGTTCCTGTCGATCATCATGCCTTCGAGCTGATAGAAGGTGTGCTCGTGGCTCGCGTCCACGCTCTCGTTGCGGAAGACGCGGCCGGGGGCGATCATGCGCAGCGGCAGCTTCAGGCGTTCCATGCCGCGCACCTGCACGGGCGACGTGTGGGTGCGGAGGAGGTTGCCGCCACTCAGCCAGAAGGTATCCTGCATGTCGCGCGCCGGATGATCGGCGGGGATGTTGAGGGCGTCGAAATTGTGATACTCGTCTTCCACTTCAGGCCCGTCGAGCACCGCGAAGCCGAGCGAGACAAAGAGGTCTTCCAGTTCGCGCTGAATGCGCGTGATGGGGTGCAGGTGGCCGCGGCGCGGTCCCGGCGCGGGCACGGTGAGGTCCAGCCATTCGGAATCGAGTTTGGCTGCGAGGGCGACGGCCTCAAACGTAGCCTTGCGCGCATCGAGCGCGGTCTCGATCTCCTGCTTGGCCTGGTTCAGCACCGCGCCGATGCGCTTGCGCTCATCCGGCGAGAGTTTGCCCATGCCTTTGCTGATTTCGGCGAGCGCGCCGCCCTTGCGGCCCAGCACCTCTACGCGTACCGCTTCGAGTTCCTCGGCTGTTCCCGCCATGGCGATGCGCTGCAATGCGCCCGCCGCCAGTTCCTGTATGGATTCGTCCAGCATTTTGTTTGGAAAGATTAATTGTAGCAAGGGGCAGGATTCGCATCCGCGATCGGCGCGGTGGAAGTCGCGGAGCGCGCCGCGCTGAATCAGTCCGCGGAGTTCAATCGGAAGCTGGCGACGGGCGGGGCAAGTCAGCGGTAGGGGCGTTCAGAGTTGCCACGGCTTTGCTCCCAGAAAGTCCCGCGGCGTCAGGATCAAGATCTTGCGGTACGGATGCAGTTTCAGAAGATGGTTGTCACCGGTAACGATGGCCTGCGCATTGGCCTGTAAGGCACATTCAAGCACCCGGTTGTCGTCCGGATCTTCGCAATCCGCGACCTGATGCTTGGGCTGAATGAACTGCGCCAGTGCCCACAAGCGCGCAGTGGCCATGCCGATGCGTTCGTTCGGCCAGTGGAATTTTAGCAAGAGAACCCGTTCCACTTCGGTTTGGATCGCGGAGGCAGCGAACACTTCAAACAGTCCCCGTTCCGCCAACTCCACGATCGTCCGGGGATTGCCGCCGAATACCAGCGCTGAAAGGTAAATATTGCTATCGAGGATGACCCGATACATCGTGGGACGCTACCTGCCGCCCCTATCTTCGCCCCTATCTTCGCCCCTATCTTCGCCCCTGTCTTCGCCCCTGTCTTCGCCCCTATGTTCGCCCCGCAGGGCGTGGACTGCCGCTACAATGTCCGCGTCGGTGTGAATGCCAGCGGCGCGTGCCGTCTCGCGCCCGAAGGCGTTTTGCGCATCCCACCAGTTGTTCCGCTCGTATTGGCGCAGCGCTTCGCGCACCAGTTCGCTCATGGTCCGGTTTTCCAGCTTGGCCAGTTGTTCGGCCCGAGCCAGCATCTCGGGAGGCAACGTGATCGAGAGAGTCTTGGTCGTACGCATCAGCTTCAATATATCGCAATGCCGAGCACGACTCAATCGTGCTCAGCATTGCTTCGCGCACTCTGGTTGCGGGTGTCTCCAGCCCTTAGCGCGTCACCTTGACGCTGCCGGCGGCGGGGTCGGCGGCGACTTTCCAGACCTTGCCGGCGTTTTCCACGCGGATGTTCACGGCATCGCCCGCTTCCCTTTCCACGGTGACGCTCACGGTGCTGCCATCGAGCGCGACGGCCCATGCGTAGGTGGTGTTCTGCGCAGTGCGGCGGAACAGGCTCACCGGGATGCGATCCTCGGTGCTCTTGCCCACGCCGGTCGCGGTGATGACGTCGGTGGGTGCATTGGCGGCGAGGGCCACGGTCGCCGGCGTGCCATCGGGCGCCTCCACCTGCAGACTGAGGGCGCCGCCCGGGCGCGAGGTCGCATCCTGCAGGAGTTGGTAGCCGTTCTTCCCGGCGAGGCGGATGGCTTCGCCGCCGGGCAGCGCGCGCCACTTGCCCGCATAGTGAGTGGCCAGATCATATTGATGCGGTTGATCCGCCGTGATGCGGTCGATGAAGGCCACCAGATTCTGCTCCAGCAGCACGGCGGTGCGCACGAAGCGGACGCCGGGATAGATCGCGCCGGCATCGGTCATGGCAAAATCGGCGCCGCCATCGCTGCCGAAGGCGAGCGATTTGCCGGTGGCTTCGGCCTGCGAGGCCTCGTCGGCCACGAGCGTGTTATGGGCGAGCGTGAGCTTGTCCCAACCGGTGTGCAGCGGGGAGCCATAGGGGCGCGTGCCGGGGTCTGGGAAGAGGACCGCGCCGCGCGCATAGAGGATGAAATTGTTCTTATCGGGATGGCCGTGCCCGCCGCCGTGCGGTCCGTATTTGAGACAGAGCCAGGTGGCCGGCGCACCCTCGCCGCGCTGCAGGATGGCGTAGCCGGAGGCGGTGGCGTTGCGGCTGCCGAGTGCGGCCGCGGAGTTGGCCGGGAGTTGATCTTCGCCGAACCAGAGCGCGTACTCGTTGCGGCGGTTGGAGCCGGAGAGCGCGGCCAGATAGATGGGATCGTGATAGCGCGCGTAGGCGAGTTCGTAGAGTTCGTTGCGCACGGTGCTTTCGGCGCTATCGTTGAATGCCGGCAGCATCAGGTTCGGCATGGCGAGTTGGATGGGCGCTTCAAACATCTTCTTGAACGGCTCGCCGTAGAGGTCCATGCCGCAATTGCGCCCGGCTTCCACCAGCGCCCAGACCGCGCTGATAGTGTAGGCGTGGTAGCCCCAGGAGCCTTCAAACCAGACGCCATCCGGCTGCACGCCCTTGGCCATCTGCACGCGATAGCCGCGATCGGGATCGTCGATTGCGGCGCGAATCAGCGCCGTGTCGCCCAAGAGCAGTCCGGTGAGACCCACCGCGCTGTTCTTCCAGTTCTGAATGTTGTGGATGCCCAGGCGGTGGGGCAGGATCACGTCGCGCGCGGCGGGGAGGAAGAGTTTCTCGGTGATGGTCTTGCGATCGGCCGGGCTGAGCGTGTCCCAGATGAGGTCTGCGCCCTGCGCGGCGGGAATCAGCCACACCGATTCATCCAGCGTCTGCGGACTGAGCCTGCCGCCGCCCACGCGCGCCCGGCCCTGCGTATCGTGGAGCGGATAGTCGAGGTACTTCGCGGCGTAGGCCAGCAGAATATCGCGCGCGTGTTCGGCATAGCGAGCCTCACCCGTCACGGCGTAGAGAATTCCGCCCTGCCGCACGGCGCGCGCCAGGCCATCGTGAAGCCCGGCGAGAATGCAGCCATCGAAATCGCGATCGGGTTTGGAGGGGTCGCCCTTCCAGACTTCATGGCCGGTGGGACAGATGTGCTCCCACTGCCACTCGCCGATCTTCTTGCCGGTGGTCAGGCGCGCGCCGTGCGTGGGGCAGACGTACCAGTGGAACCAGTTGCTGCCGCGCAACGGCAGCACGATGGGCGCCTTCATGCCCGCGTCGTAGGCGGCTTGGGCGCGCTTCCACTGATCCTGCCAGGGTTGCGACTGTACGCGCGTCTTCAGGCGCGCCACGCCGGCCGCGTTGAAGAGCAGGCGTGGATGTTGCGGCAGTGCCGGATCCGGCAGCGCCGAATCAGGTTGCGCTTGAGCCGCGAGCGTGGCCGCGGCGAGCAGCAGCAGGACGAGGAATCGGGAGTGCATGCTCCGATTCTAATTCACTGCGCCGGGCTGCAGATTGAAGCCCTCCACCAGCATCGCGGGGCGTTCGCCGCGCGTATCCGCGTGCTCCAGTTCGGTGCGGATGGTGCGCGATTCTCCGGGCATCAGCGAGACGTAATTGTCGCTGTAGAGCGCCGGCAGAATGCGGTCGCCGCTCTTTTCCCGCACCGCTTTGAGCCGCACCATCACGGCCGGCGCCGCGGACGTGTTGCGCAGTTCGGTGGTCAGGATCCACCGTCCCGCCTGCTGTTCCACGCGGGTGGAGGTTTCCAGTCTCACCTTGGGCAGTGCGCGCAGCGCGGTGTAGTTGCCGGCTTCGCGGCCGCGCCAGTAGAAGTTCTCGGAGACGGTCTTGCCATCCGCCGTCAGCAATTTCAGGCGCAGGAAGTGGACCGCCGAAACGTCCGCCGGCCACGTCATCTTCAGGGGGGCGTTGACGCTGTCTTCCTTGCTCGCGAGTTGCACGCGGCCGCTCCATTTCATTGCGCCATCCATGTTGAGGACTTCCGCCGTGGCGGTCAGTTTCTCAACGTTCCCGCCGCTGTAATTCACCACCTCCACCTGATCCGTCGCGGGATTCCATTGGATGTGCAGCGGTTCGCTGGCCTTCTTCGCGCCGAAATATCCGGCGGTCGGTTCCAGGTAATAATCGTAGGTCTGCCAGACCATGGAGGGCCACGTGGGATGGCTCATCCAGATCAGCAGGCCCATGCGGTTCTTGCTCTGCGCCTCGAACATGGCGCGATAGCCTTCATAGTTGACGAACTGCGCGAGCGAGACCCAATCCGCCACGTTGGTCGCGCCGCCGTAGCTCTTCTCGATGCGCGCGCGGAAACTGGCGCCGCCCTGCGCGCCGTTCAACGAGAAATCGTGAATGCCCCACATGCGATCCTGCGGCCACATGGCATCTTCGGGCATCATGGCCTTGAGGCTATCCATGGTGACGATATTCGGCATGCCCAACTCGCTGTGGAACTTGGTGGTGGCGCGGTTGGTGAAGTAATACTCGGGGCTCATCGCCTGGTAGGGACCGTGTCCGCTCACGCCATCGTCCGCCGAACTGGGCACGTACTGAATGCCGGGATGCAGTTCCAGCAGCGCGGCGCGGATGGAATCGTCGAGCGGCTTCAAGGGGTAGCCTTCGTTGCGGCCGCAGTAGAGCCCGATCGAAGCGTGGTTGCGGATGCGCAGCAGCGTATCCTTCACGTTCGCCATGAACATCTGGTTGTTGTCCGGTTCGGGGCCGTCCCATGGATTCGCCAGCCAGAAATCCTGCATGATCACGATGCCGTTGCGGTCGGCGGCCTCGTAGAACGCATCTTCGCCGACCTGGCCCACCCAATTGCGGACCATATTGAAATGCATGTCGCGGTGATAGCGCATGGCGGCTTCGTACTCGCGCCCGCGATAGCGCAGCATGGATTCGCTGAAGCCCCAGTTGCCGCCGCGCGGAATGAAGCGGCGTCCGTTGATCCACATGCGCAGCGCGCCGCCCTCTTCGGAGTAGGTGAACTGGCGCACGCCGGCTTCAAACGTCTGCGCGTCGGAGTTTTCGAATTTCAGCTCGACGGGGTAGAGGTTGGCTTCGCCATACTCCGCCGGCCACCAGAGCTTCGGGTTGCTCAGCGTGACGGTGTGACTGACGGACTTCGTAGCAGAGGGCGCGAGGCTCACGGGGATGGCGAACGTCTCCGTGCCGAAGCGCCCGCGCAGCGTACCGGTCACCGCTTTCGGATCGCGATTGCGCAGCGTGACATCGATCTTCACCGCCGCGCGCGAGACATCGGGAAGCGGCAGGGTGGTATCCACGTGCGAGGTTTCGATGGTGACGCCGCCGGTGACGCTCAGCGACACGTCGTTCCAGATGCCGGTATCGCGGCCGCGGATGGTCGGGATCCAATCCCAGCCGATGGTGGCGTGGAAGGTGGGATTGTCGGAGCCCAAGGCACCGCCGTTCTTGTCGGGGTTGTCGAAGGTCTTCTCTTTGATGCTGCCCGGAGTGGCGTTCTTGAGGATGCGCACGGCGAGCGCGCTCTTGCGCCCCTCGGGCAATTTTCCGGTGACGTCGAACTTCGCGCCGGTGAAGCCGCCATCGATCTGTCCGAGGCGCTCCCCGTTGAGGAAGACTTCGGCCTTCCAGTTGACGCCGGCGAAATTCAGCCAGACTCGCTCGCCCGGGTTGGCGCGCACGGCGGGCACAAACTCGTTGCGGTACCAGAAATCGGCGTAGAAGAAGGAGTCAGAAATCATGAGCTGGTTGTCGCCGTAGTCGGGGTTCGGCACCGCGCCGGCATTGTAGTAGCTGGCGAGGACGGTGCCGGGCACGGTGGCCGCGACCCAATCGCGATCGTCGTATCCCAACTGCGAGAGCGCGGCGCCGGCGACCTTGACCTGCGAATCGCGCTGCACCTTCCACGCGCCGCCAGAGAGCGCGAGCGCGGAACGGCCATTCACCGCGACGCGATCGGCCGCACCGGCCGCGGGCTTGGGACGCACCGCGACTCCGCCGCTGCCCCAGACTTCGAGTTCGCTGAGCACATAGCCCTCGGGAGTGGCGGCTTTGGTAAGGAGCAGGCGCACGTAGCGCGCCTCCACGGGCGTGGCCAGTTTGATTTCGTCGGAATCGAGCGCGTGGATGCTCTTCCACTCGCGCGCATCGTCAGAGATCTGGAGCGAGCCTTCGGCCGCGCGGCGGATCCAACTCATCGCCACGCGGTCGATCCGGCTCTTCGCGCCCAGATCCACATAGACCCACTCCTCGCCGCTGCCGGCGCTCATCCACGCGCTGGAGAAATCGTAGGGGCCGCCGACGTGGACCTGCGCGTTCTTGTTCAGGAATTTCAATTCGCCGATCTGCCAGTCCAGCGGACGGCCGTTATCGAACTGCACGCGATAGAAGCGCTGGTGCGCGGCCGCGTGGAACGCGATCTTGTGGTGCAGTTCGCCCGTGGGGCGAACCATCTGCGACGCCTGCCCGAGTTCGTGCCAGACCTTGGCATCGTCGGAGCCGGAGACGGTCACGGTGATCTCCTGGTTGTCCGCTTCCGTGGCGCGGATCGAGCCTTCCACCTGCAGGCCATCGATTGCAGGGGCGCTGGCGCCGGCGGCGATTTCCACCTGCAGCCACACGCTCTTGCCGCGCAGGTCCGCGCCGGTGACCCAGTTGTTGTCGAGGATGTGTTCGCGGTCGTTCTTCTTCAGCACGCCTTCGCGGCTGCTGGTGACGGCGATGCGGCGCGGCATCACGGTGGTCTTGATGCCATCGGTGATGAGTTGCGCCGTCAGGTTGTAATCGTAGCTGCTGGAGTGGAACGCGGGACGGCGCAGCGCGAGGTTGCGGGCATCTTTCCCGCCGGGCTCCAGAGTGGGCGACCAGCTCTGCTTCGGATTCCCGGGGTATACGCCCACGCCGCGCGTGAACTCCTGCGCCTGCATACTCGCAACCGCGAGGACTGCCGTCACTAGCACTCGATGCATTTTGGAACCTCGTTGATTCGGGCGCACCTCGCAAACGCACCGGTTCGCAGCCGCAGCCCTGCTACTGGTCCGGATGGGCGCGTGCCGCCTCCAGCCGGAAGCGCAATTGTAACGGCTCTCGCCTGCGGATTGGAGAGCCCCCATCGGCGACCGCGCTCGGGACCCCGCCGGCAAGGTTGACATCCGGGGATCAAACAGGTAAGACTTTGGTGATCTCAGGGAAGGATTTCACCGATGTCACCTCGCTTTACTCGAATGGGGAGTGCGCTCACCGCGCTCGCTCTGTGCACTGGCCTTGCTTACGGCCAGGCGGCCAAGAAAGGCAAGCCGGCCGTGGCTGCGCCGGCGGCTCCGGCCCCACAGAAGCTGGACGAAGAATACACCAAACTGATCAAAGAGTACCTGCAGGATCCGCGCATCACCACCGAACTGGTGGACCATATGCCGGCCTCCGACACGGTGCCCTCGCCTTTGAAGTTCCTGGGACGGATTCCGGGCAAGCCGGGCGAACTCACGTATGCCAAGGATATCTACCGCTACTACGAAGCGCTGACGAAGGCGTCGCCGCGCGCCAAGATGTGGAAGATCGGGCAGACGGAAGAGGGCCGGGATCAGGTGATCCTGGCGATCGCCGATGAAGCGACGATCAAGGACCTCGACAAGTATAAGGACATTCTGGCGAAGCTGGGCGATCCGCGCAAATTGACGGACGAGCAGGCGCACGAGCTGATCAAGACGGGCAAGCCGCTGTACTGGGCGAATAGCGGCATCCATTCGCCGGAGACGGGCGGACCGGAGATGCTGATCGAGCTGGCGTACCGGCTGATTGTGGAAGAGACGCCGTTCATCCAGACGATCCGCAACAACTCGATCACGTTCATCACGCCGGTGATCGAAGTGGACGGGCGCGAGCGCGAAGTCGACACCTATTACTACAACAAGAAGACCGGCAGCCGGCTGCCCCTGATGTACTGGGGCAAGTATGTGCAGCACGATAACAATCGCGACGGCATGGGCCAATACCTGAAGATCACGAAGAACTTCACCAAGGGCGTGCTGGAATGGCATCCGACGGTGCTGCATGATCTGCATGAAGCGCAGTCTTATTTGTATGTGTCCACGGGAACGGGACCGTACAATCCGGCGCTGGATTCAATCGCGATCGACGAATGGTGGCTGCTCGGTCAGACGGAAGTGATGGAGATGGCCAAGCGCGGCGTGCCGGGCGTGTTCACCTACGGGTTCTATGACGGCTGGGTGCCGAACTACCTGTTCTGGATCGCGCTGACGCACAATTCGTTCGGGCGCTTCTACGAAGTGCAGAGTTACGGACCGGATGTGAATCCGAACCTGACGCTGTCGGCGACGGCGACGAGCCGCGAGTGGTTCCGTCCGAACCCGCCGCTGCCCTCGATTGCCTGGGGTCCGCGCAACAACACTAACATTCAGGAATCGGGACTGCTGCTGGCGATGAACAAGGTCGCCAAAGAGCATGAATTGTACCTGGAAAACTACTGGCTGAAGAATAAGCGCGCGATTGAGAAGGGCAAGAACGGTCCGGACTTTGCGTGGATCGTGCCGGCGAATCAGCGGCGCAAGGCGGACGCGGCGGACCTGGTGAACGAACTGCGCCGGCAGGGCGTGGAAGTCTCCAAGGCGGATGCGGCGTTTAAGGTTGGCAACGTGGATGTGGCGGCGGGAGATTACGTTCTGCGCGGCGATCAGCCGTACCACACGCTGCTCGATATGTACCTGAGCGTGCAGAATTACCCGACGGCGAATCCGCGTCCGTACGACGATACGGGCTGGACGATGCAGTATATGCGCAACGTCAAGGTCGTGAAGGCGACGGACAAGACGATCTTCGAGAAGCCGATGTCTTTGTTGACGGCGGATGCCAAGGCGGCGGGCGGCGTGGAGGGCACGGGCAGCACGCTGGTGGTGGAGCACACCAGCGACAACAACCTGATGACCTTCCGCTTCAAGAACAAGGAAGTGCGCATGCTGGTGGCGGAAGAGGATTTCGAACTCAACGGTCACAAACTGCGCGCCGGAGCGCTGATCATCCCGAATGCGAACCTTACGACGTTGGGCGGTCAGTTGAAGGATCTGGGACTTTCGGCGTGGGCCGTAGCGAGCGCGCCGGCGGTGAAGACGCATCCGCTGACGGTTCCGCGGATCGGCTACGTGCATTCGTGGTCGCGCACGCAGGATGAAGGCTGGGTGCGCGCGGCGCTGGATTATTACAGCGTGCCGTACACCTACTTCGCGGATCAGAAGCTGAAGGAAGGCAACCTGCGGAGCAAGTACGACGTGATCATCTTCCCGCATGTGGGCGGCACTTCGGCGAGCATGATTGCCGGCGTGGCGATGACCGGTACGTCTCCGATTCCCTACAAGAAGAGCGAGCAGACTCCGAACCTGGGCGGCGTGGATGAGACGGACGACATCCGCGGCGGCATGGGGATGGAAGGCTTGCAGGAGCTGACGAAGTTCGTGCAGCAGGGCGGCGCGCTGATCACGGAAGGCTCGACTTCGAGCCTGATGGCGGAAGCGACGCTGGCGGGCGGCGTGACGGTGGAACATCCGAGCACGTTGTTCGCGCGCGGATCGATTTTGCGCGGCGTGTTCGCGGATCTGAAGAGCCCGATTGCGTATGGGTATGACGGCAAGGATCTGCCCGTCTACTTCAATCAGGATCCGGTGCTGAACGCGGCGGCGCCCGCGGGTGGCGGCGGACGCGGCGGTGGCGGCGGCTTCGGCGGCGGTGGCGCGATCAACGGCGGCGAGGGACAGAACGTGACGCCGAACGTGACGCCGATCCACATCTCTCCGCTGGATGCGAGCGAGGCTCCGGCAGCGGCGGCGGTTCCGGCCGCGGGCGGACGTGGTGGACGCGGCGGTGGTGGCGGCGGCGGACGCGGCGCGGGTGCACGGGGCGGGGCTCCGGCGGCCGGCGGCGCGGATGCGGCGGCAGCGGGCGGCGGGCGCGGATTTGGCGCGTTCGGTGCGGCAACGGGTCCGCGGCCGCGTGTGGTGCTGCAGTTCCCTGCGAATGCGAACGATATGCTGCTTTCCGGTACGCTCGGTGGCGGCGAAACGATCGCCAACCGGTCTCTGGCGGTGGATATGCCGATCGGCAAGGGTCACGTGGTGCTGTTCGCGCTGCGGCCGTTCTGGAGATGGCAGACGCAGGGCACGTTCTTCCTGGCATTCAATGCGATTCTGAATTGGGATCATCTGGATGCGGGGAAGCCGGCCGGCGAATAGAGCAGAGTCGTACGAAAAAGGGGGACGGGGCTGAGAGGCCTCGTCCCCCTTTTTGCGTTTTGGAGGTGAGCGGCGGGGCTGCGGGGTTGGATTACGCACGGCAGGGGAGTTGGCAGGCGGAAACGCCTGCCCTACCTTTGCTGCGAGGACTTAGTAGGGCAGGCGGTTTCGCCTGCCACTCGTGTTTGGCTATCCAGTCGCGTACAAGACGGCTGATTTCAGGGCAAATTGGATTTGAGGCGGCTTCGTTGTGGATGGGTTGACCACTGCGAAGCCGCTTTTATTCGTAAGG
>CAIRBY010000994.1 GCA_903876865.1 uncultured Acidobacteriia bacterium | reverse complement strand
CAGAAGGGCACTCGCGGACCCGCCGTGGTGCGCAGGTCCACTTCATACAGGCCGCCCACGGTGGCCGCGGCTCCGCGCGCGGCCACCGTGTACGAACCCGCGGGCAGATACTGCACGATCAGCGGATCGCCCGCGCCATAGGAGCTATCGTCGCTGCGCACGACGTTGCCATTGGCGTCGTAGAGCGTCAGGTAGCCATCCACTTCGCTTGAGGTCATCACCGCCAGCGTTACCGAATCCGCGGGCAGGGTGAAGCTGTAATAATCCACCGCCTCGCCATTGGCTCCGATGCAGCTGTTCGGCCCCAGCCGCTGGATGTAGCCGCCGTTCAGATTGAGCGGCTGCGCGAAGCTGCACGCCGGCAGTTCGCGCGCGGTAAACGCCGCCGCCAGATGGTAGGGCCCCACGCCCGCGGTGGAGGCCGCCGCGACCGTGTAGGTGCCCGCCGGCAGATTGGCGGAGACATGCGCGATGGTCAAGCCGTTGACATCGTCGTCGCGCAGAATCAGGTTGTCCTTGGCGTCGCGGATGGCGACGATCGTATTGAACGCCATGGAATCCACTTCCAGATCCAGCGTTCCCGAGGCCGGCAGCGTGACCCTGTAGAGATCCGTCAGGCCGAATGTGGTGCGGCAACTGGCAGTCGAAAGAGTGCCGGTGATCTGGTCGCCGGGCTTCAGCGCCGCCGCCGTGCAAGGCTGCGGGCTGGTGGATGCAAACGCATATTTCAGCGAGTAGGCTCCGCCCGAAGGCAGGTCGCTGAAAATCTGCAGGGTATAGTTTCCCGCCGGCAGGTTCGCCGTGATGCTCGAAAGCACCGCGTATTGCTGATCGTAGCCGCCGCCGCCGGTATCCGACGCCACCAGATTTCCGGCGGCATCCAGCACGTTGACGGTCGCGGTGAAATCCGCGCTCGTAGCCGAGGCGGTGATCATACCGGCTGCGGGGAGCGTGAGGCTGTAGTAGTTGTAATACGAGAGATCGCCGCTGCCCGGAATGGTGATGAAGCAACTGGTGGAACTGACCGAAGTCGCATCGCTATCCGCCGCCGCGAGCGACTTCACCGGAAGGCAGGTCTCGCTATCCGCGGCCTGAAAGGCCGTGGCAATCTGAAAGGTGCCCGTGTTCTGATCCGCGGAAGAGACCACCACCACGTACTGGCTGCCCGCCAGCAATACCACGCTCACCGGACTTGGCGCCGGTGGCGCTATCGTATACCCCTCGTCCGACCGGACCGAGACCACCGGTGTGAAGCCTGTGCCCGTCACTGTTACCGTGAGCGTTCCCGCGCCGTCCGTGGTGACGGTGTATGCCTCGTACGGTGTGCCATCCATGGCCACGCAGCCGGAGCCGGGCAGTGTGCCGCTCTGGGTCTGCACCCTCCCGAGGTTGGGAAAATTGCCGCAGAGCATTCCCGGTTCCGCCGTGAAGGCGGCCTGGAGTGTGAAGGCGCCGCTCTCCGCCGGGGTGGCGCCATTTACGAGCAGCGTATAGCTGCCCGCTTCCACCGGGGCGGCGAGCGCGGCTCCGGCGACTACCTGTGCGCCCGTGGCATCGCGCAGAATCAATTTGAGATCGCTCAGACCGGGGCCGGCCTGCAACTTGAATTGCCCGCGCACGGGCAAATCGAGCCGGTAGGGGATGTAGGGGGTCGTATCCAGCAACTGGCAGCTCGCGGAATCGAGCGCGCCGGTGACTGTGCCGTTCGGCAGCAGCCGCGCGACGGGGGCGCAATCCTGAGCCAGCAGGGAGCCAAGGAAGGCACAGCTACCCAATAGAATTGTGCGTCCGAGGTCCATTGTTCATTTTAACCCGCCGTTAGTCCGAATGTTCCGGTACGCGGGGTACGAACCTGCCTCAAAATCGCGTTTCGATTCAGGAATTACACATTCTTACAAGCGGCACGGGAATGTGTGGCGAGTCCGGGCAACGCTCGATCCTGCCATGCGCATGGGCAGGCCCTCCGGCATGATACTCTGTCAATCGGAGCACTATGGCCACAACGCGCGAAAAAGCCCAACTCATGAGCGCCTCGGAGATCGACCGGACGCTGGTCCGCCTGGCTCACGAGATCCTGGAAAAGACCAAAGATCTGGATAAGCTCGCCTTCATTGGAATCCGCCGCCGCGGCGTGCCGCTCGCCCAGCGGCTCTCGGAGAAGATCAGCAGCCTCGAACAGCGCGATGTTCCGGTTGGCATTCTGGACATCAACCTCTACCGCGACGACCTCAGCACGGTGGATGTGAAGCCGGTGGTGAGCGCCACAGAGATTCCCTTCAGCGTGGAAGGCATGGACATCATCCTGATGGACGACGTCCTCTACACCGGACGCACCATCCGCGCGGCGCTCGACGCCCTGTTCGATCACGGCCGCCCGGCGCGTGTCCAACTGCTGGTGCTGATCGACCGCGGCCACCGCGAACTGCCGATCGAAGCCCGCTTCATCGGCCGCAAGGTGCAGACCACGGATATCGAAATCATCGAAGTGAAATTCCAGGAAATCGACGGAATGGAGAAGGTCCTTCTGGTGGAGAAGGTCGACTAACAAACTATGCCTGCCGGACTGCTCGGGATCGAGGAGTTAGGCCGCGCCGAGATCGAAGCCATCCTGGCGCGCGCCAAGGATTTCCAGCCCATGCAGAGCCAGAGTCTGAAAAAACTCGACACTCTGCGCGGCAAGATGATCGTCAATCTCTTTTTCGAAGCCTCGACGCGCACCCGCACGAGCTTCGAAATCGCCGCCAAACGCCTGGGCGCGGATGCCGTTTCCATTACCGCGTCAGGCTCCAGCGTGAGCAAGGGCGAATCGCTCGTGGATACGCTGAACACGCTGGGCGCCATGCGTCCCGATGCCATCGTGATGCGCCATGCCGCGAGCGGCGCGCCGCACTTTCTGGCGCGGCACCTGCCCACGCCCATCATCAACGCCGGGGACGGCACGCACGAGCATCCCACGCAGGCGCTGCTGGATGCGCGCACGATCCTGGATCGCTGCGGCCGCCTGGAAGGCCTGCGGGTGGCCATCATCGGCGATATCGCGCACTCGCGGGTGGCGCGCAGCAATGTGCACCTGCTCTCGAAATTCGGCGCGCAGATCGTGCTCTGCGGGCCCGCCTCGCTCCTGCCGGTGGAACTCGCCCACCTTGCGCCGGGCGTGATTCTGACCACGAATATCCGCGAGGCCATCAAAGACGCCGACGTGATCATGATGCTGCGCGTGCAGTTGGAGCGCCAGCACGAGGCAAGCTTCCCCGCGAGCGAATATTTCCGCTTCTACGGCCTGCAACTGGAGCACATGGACCTGGCCAAGCCCGAGGCCATTGTGATGCACCCGGGGCCGATCAATCGCGGCCGCGAACTCTCCAGCGAGGTCGCCGATTTTCAGCGCTCCGTGATCTTGAACCAGGTGGAAAATGGAATCGCCGTGCGCATGGCGGTGCTCGAAAAGGTGATTGGATAGCATGTCGATCGTAATCAGAAACGGCAGGGTGATCGACCCGGCTTCGCAGACCGACCGCGTGGCGGACGTTCTGATTGTGGATGGCCGCATCGCCGGAGTGGCGCCCAACCTCTCCGCGCCCGGCGCCGAGAGCTTCGACGCCACCGGCATGATTGTCGCTCCCGGCTTCCTCGATATTCACGTGCACCTGCGCGAACCCGGCTTCGAACACGCCGAGACCATTGAGAGCGGCTCGCGCGCGGCGGCGGCGGGCGGCTTCACGTCCATCTGCTGCATGCCCAACACCAAGCCGGTGAACGATTCGGCCATGGTCACGCGCTACATCGTGGAGCAGGCGCGCAGCAAGGCCGCGGTCAATGTCTTCCCCATCGGCGCCATCACCAAGGGGTCGGGCGGCGAGGAACTCTCCGCCATCGGCGCCATGAAAGCGGCGGGCGCCGTGGCCATCTCAGACGATGGGCTGCCGGTGATGAACGCGCGCGTGATGCGCCGCGCCATGGAGTTCGCCAAGAGTTACGATCTGCCGATCGTGCAGCACTGCGAAGATCTCAACCTCAGCGCCGGCGGCGATATGCACGAAGGCCTGCCCAGCGTGCGTTGGGGGCTGCGCGGAATTCCCGCGGCCAGTGAAGATGTGATGGTGGCGCGCGATCTGGTGCTCGCCCAACTCACCGGCGCGCGCTACCACGTGGCCCACATCTCCACGCGCAACGCCGTGGCCATGGTGGATTACGCCCGCAAGCACGGCCTGCCCGTCACTTGCGAGACCACCCCTCACCACTTCGCGCTCACCGATACGGAGATGCTGCCGTACGACAGCAACTACAAAATGAAGCCGCCGCTGCGCTCGTGCGGGCATCGCGACGCGATCATCGAAGGCCTCGCCAGCGGAGCCATCGACGCGATTGCCACCGACCACGCGCCGCACCCCGGCTCGGAAAAAATGCAGGAGTTCGAGCGCTGCCCCTTCGGCATCATCGGCCTGGAAACCGCGCTGGCGCTGGCCCTGGAGGAACTGGTCGCCCCGGGCACGATCTCGCTTGCGCGCATGGTGGAACTCTTCACCACCGGCCCCAACGCCGTGATGAGGCTCGGCCGCGGCACGCTCGCCACGGGAGCGCCCGGCGACGTCACCGTCTTCAGCACCGATGTGGAGTGGACGTACGACGTGAACCAATCCGCTTCGCGCAGCCGCAACTCTCCGTTCCACGGCCGCGCCTTCCGCGGCGGACCCATGGCCACCATCGTCGACGGCCACCTCAAATGGTCGCGGTAGGACGGGCCTCCCGGCCTGTCCAGCTAATTTAGGTCTGGACAGGCCTCGCGGCCTGTCCAGCTAATCTAGGTCAGGACAGGCCTCGCGTCCCACTGATCCGCGGTATTGCGATGCAAGCGTCCGCGCCTCGCCCCACGGGAATGCATGAAGCCCGGTAGGGCAGGCGCTTTCGCCGGCCAACGCTTTCGTGTGAGAGCCAGGCACGCTCGAGGAGTTGGCAGGCGGAAACGCCTGCCCTACCTTGATCAGGAGGGTTTCAACGGTGTTCGTCTAACGTAGGTCATTGCTGGCTCAATCCCGGTCCGAGTCTTTCCCCGGGGCGCAGAGTTCGGCCCAGATATCGTCTGAGTTCGCGGTCCATTCGGCGGCGGAGAGGCCGCTGATGTGCAACTCGTCCTCGCGCAGCGTGCCATGGCCGTAGGGGCAGATGTACTCCATGCGGGGACGGCCGAATTGCAGGATGGAGCTCCAGGAACCGGTTTCCACTGGCATGCGCAGGCGGCGCAGGCAGACGCGGCAGCGATAGCGCTGATCGCGGATGTTGAGGTAGAGGGCTCCGGCGAAGAGCAGGAAGCAGAGCAGTAGGGCGAGATCGCAGAGCAGGAAACTGGCGCCATCGTTGAGCGGCGCGAGGGGGTCGTTCTCCGGGGGGAAGAGGCGGGACACCCAGGCCACCAGCGCTCCCACTCCCGCTACCGTTACGGCCAATTTCGCTGCGAACCATGCCCAGTAGCGCATATGGCTTAGACTCCACGACCCTGGCTTTAGTTTCGGATAGTCGAAGGGGGAGTGCAAGGGTGGGAAGTCAAAGGCAAATTCGGGGACAGACAGCGAATTTCCGGCAACTACGCCGGAAATTCATGTCTGGCCCCCAAGCAAGCCGAATTTCCGGCAACTACGCCGGAAATTCATGTCTGGCCCCCAAGTTAGTTAGCGGAAGAGGTTTCTTAGCATGAAGAAGACGTTGGCGGGGCGTTCGGCGAGGCGGCGCATATAGTAGGGGTACCAGGCTTTGCCGAACGGCACGTAGACGCGCATGCCGTAGCCTTCGGAGACGAGTTTGCGCTGCAGGTCGCGGCGGATGCCGTAGAGCATCTGGAATTCGAAAGACTCCTTGGGGATGCCGCGCTCGCCGGCGAATGCGCAGATGCGCCCGATCAGGGCTTCGTCATGCGTGGCAATCGCCGGATAGGTCCCGTGCAACAAGAGGTATTGGGTGAGTTCGAAGTAGCTCTTATCCACGTCGGCTTTGGCGGGGAAGGCGATGGCGGGCGGTTCCAGATAGGCGCCTTTGCAGAGGCGGACGCGGATCTGCGCGGCGCAGAGGGACTCGATATCGGCGCGGGAGCGGTGCAGGTAGCTCTGAATCACCACGCCGGTGGCGCCGTAGCGGGCGTGCAGGGTTTTGACGAGATCGAGCGTGCGGTCCGTGTAGTCGCTCGATTCCATATCGACGCGCACGAAACTGGAGAGCGCGGCGGCGCGGTCCACCAGGCGATCGACATTGGCGAGGCACTCCGGGTAGGAGATGTCGAGGCCGAACTGCGTGAGCTTGAGCGAGGCGTTGCCCTGAATGCCGTGCTCGTGGATGGCGTCCAGCGTGCGCAGGTACACGTCGCGAGCCTCGGCGGCTTCCGCCAGAGTCGAGACGGATTCGCCCAAATGATCGAGCGTGACGGTGATGCCTTCGGCATTGAGGGAGCGGGCCACGCCGAGAGCCTGCTCAAGGTTTTCCCCGGCGACGAAGCGCGTGGCCAGACGCTGGGCAAGGGGGGAGGTTTCCATCCACCGGCGCAAGAACTTCAAGCGCGAGAGAAACAGGAAGAAGCTGCGCACTCCGAAAGGGTAACACCGCTACCAGGCTCAGGTCACGCGTCCGTTTCCATTTGCTGCCGGCAGGGAGTGTCGGCGGCGCAATTCGCGGCGGCGCGCGCGCCTTTGCTAGACTTCTATCTAAAGTGGTCACTAAGACTCCCATTCACATCCTGCCCGGGGAACTCCGCTGCCCGCGCTGCTTCGGTAAAGATATTGTGCCGTCCATTGCCCAGGGCGTCCGCGACTGGGTGATGCGCTGGGCGGGCAAGATTCCGCGCCATTGCCGTTTCTGCGGCAAGCGGTTTTACATCCTGGTGCCGGAGGCAGGCGAATTCGCGGGGCAGGGACCGGACGAAAAGGGCGCGATTGATTGAACTCGTCGCAGCCGGTTGCAACAAATAAAAAGGCCCTCCGCGAATTGCAGAGGGCCTGAGAAACCTGACCGAAGGGACCGGCCGCGAAGGCCATCCCGACGGATCGAAGAGCAAGTTAGAGAACAGCCCGAAGGCCGAGCCTACTTCCCGTAATAGGCTGCGTTCTTAGCCGTATATTCCGTCCATTTTTCCGGGAGATCGTCGAGGGCGAAGATCGCCGAGACGGGGCAGACCGGAACACAGGCGCCGCAGTCGATGCACTCGACCGGATCGATATAGAGAAGTTCGGCGTCGGCGTAGGCCGGTTCGTCCTTCTTCGGGTGGATGCAATCGACCGGGCAAGCGTCGACGCAGGCAGTATCTTTGGTTCCAACACAAGGTTCAGCGATTACGTATGCCATTGCGGAATTTTCCCCAGGACCAATAGATAACACACGCACCCTGCAAAATACAATTGATTGGTTGCCACATTGTGTGGCAACAGTGGTTGCCAATAGCGCTTTGCTGCACCAAACTGGAGTCTATGCCGGCTAAAGTACGCAAAGCCGTTTTTCCCGCCGCTGGACTCGGCACCCGATTTCTGCCCGCCACCAAGGCGCAGCCCAAAGAGATGCTGCCGATTGTGGATAAGCCGATCATCCAATACGGCGTGGAGGAGGCGATCCACTCCGGCATCCAGAACATCATCATCGTGACGGGGCGCGGCAAGACCGCGATCGAAGATCACTTCGACGTGAGCTTCGAACTCGAATACCTGCTGGAGAGCCGCAACAAGAAGGACCTGCTGGCGATTGTCCGCAATATCTCGGACATGATCAGCGTGAGCTACATCCGGCAGCGGGAAGCGCTCGGGTTGGGCCACGCCGTGCTGCGCGCCATGGAACTGGTGGGCGACGAGCCCTTCAGCGTGG
The DNA here is from genome assembly GCA_903876865.1 of uncultured Acidobacteriia bacterium. Taxonomy (GTDB): domain Bacteria; phylum Acidobacteriota; class Terriglobia; order Bryobacterales; family Bryobacteraceae; genus Solibacter. The sequence continues at coordinate 6,061 of CAIRBY010000994.1, read as the reverse complement.
TGCTGGCCGATGACGTGATCGAAGCCGAAACGCCGTGCCTGCGCCAACTGCTGGATATCTACAGCTTCTTCAGCGCTCCGGTGCTGGCGGTGATGGAAGTGCCGCCGGAGAGCATCTCCGCCTATGGCTGCATCGATGCCGAACCGGTGATGCACAATGGCCGCAACGACCGCGTCTTCCGCATCCGCGACCTGGTGGAAAAGCCGAAGCAGAAGGACGCGCCCTCCAACCTGGCGATCATCGGGCGCTACGTGTTGACGCCGGAGATTTTCGGCTCGCTTCAGGCGATCGACCCCGGCAGCGGCGGCGAAATCCAATTGACCGACGCGCTCCGCCACCTGCTGCGCACGCGCCCGATTTACGCCTACCGCTTCGAAGGCGACCGCTACGATGCCGGCGATAAGCTCGGCTTCCTCAAGGCCACGGTGGAGTTCGCGCTCAAACGCCACGACCTGGGCGGACCGTTCCGCGAATATCTCAAAGGGCTCAAACTCTAGCCGCATGCCGTTCGCGGGTTGGGAATGGGCCGTGCCGCCGTTGCTGGTGCTGGCGTGGATGTGGCTGGGGCGCCGTGATTCCGAAGTGCGCGGTTTGGGGTGGACGCTCGCACCGGGCCTGCTCTGGCTGGCGCTTTTTCTCTGGACCGGCGACCGCCGGCTCTATTTTTGTTATACGATGCTCTACGCGGTCCAACTGGCGCGACTCCGCCGGATGCAATTCCGTCAGGTGCGCGGGTGGGGCCGGGCAGCGGGCGCCGGGTTCGCCGTGATCGCGGCGTTCCTGGGGATTCGCATCTGGCAGGATGCCACCGCGGCGGTGCTGATTGTGGAGTTGCTGGTGGCCGCCGGCGTTCTGGAACTTGGAATCGTGTGGCGCGGCGGGCAGCCGGAAACTCCGGCGCAGCGTGCGATGGTGAGCCTGGCGGCTTCGCTGGCTGCGTTCGCCGGACTGGCGCTTTGATCGCGTTTCACGCAGGGAGGGTTGATATGAAGAACAAGATCGTGGCCGGACTGGTGTTCGGGATTCTGCTGGGAGCGCTCGATGGCGCCACGGCATGGTTCACGCCGGAGGTGCGGGACGCCATCGGCGGCATCATCTTCGGCGCCGCCTTTAAGGGTATGGTGGTGGGCCTGCTGTGCGGCTGGTTCGCGCGCAGGAAACACTCCACGGCGCAGGGCGTCGCTTTGGGCACTGGCCTCGGATTGCTGTTCGCCTTCGCCATTGCCGCGATGCAGCCCCAGCACTACTACCTGCAACTCATGGTGCCGGGCGGTCTGGTGGGCCTGATCCTCGGCTACCTCACGCAGACCATGGGCGCAGCTTCGGCAGTAAATAAATGACTGGCCCGGAGCCGGGGGTCATTACATTAGATTGAAATTAGAATTGTCCGAGGAGTTCCACGAGCGGCTCTACCGTCGGTACCCCCATTACTATCCAAAGTATGCAGTGAATACCCTCGCTGGATATTGATAACAAATCGAATAAAGGTGTTGCACCAATAGTTTGCAGGTGGTAGACTCGTTCTGGTTGGACTAGTACCGTCCTGATCCAGCTGGAATCTGGCGTCAAATGATTGCAAGCTTATTCATTTTCGTAATTTCGGTCGTTCTGCTTGCCTATTGGTTGCGCTATAGCTGCGTGCTGCTGCTGCGGAGTGCGCGGGAAAGAACCGAACACGGCGAAGTCTCCGATGAGCGCTTCAATCTGGATTCGGTGATGGAACGCCTGAACGCGGGTACGGATCTGAACCAGCTGGACCGCGAACTGGAACGCGACTACTCTGTGGTCACGTACCTGATCGAGCACGCGGCGGATCTGCAATTGGCTTCGATCGAAAACCGGCTGCTGGTGGTGGATTACAAATTGATGCGCCTCTGGTCGCGATTGACGCGTACGGTAGCGCCCGAGCAATCGCGTTTGGCAATGGCCGAAATGGCGAGCGTCCTCGGTGTTCTGGTCAGCCAGATGGGCGAATCCGGTCTCGAACAGGAAGCCTAGTATTTTTCCGGCTGCTTCCCCGCGCCGGTTGCCTCAATTCTCCAATCGAATCTTTGAATAACCCGCATTTCTGCTGTTACCATTCCTGTAACCTTAGCGCCTCTGCTCTACAATGGATACCGTGGGCTCCGAAGCGTCTCTCCAAAATGCCGTTGACCGGTTGAACGTCGTCCGCCGGGAAATCGCCAAAGTCATCGTAGGTCAGGACGACGTCGTCGAAAGTGTGCTGATCTGTCTGCTCTCCGGCGGACACGTTCTGCTGGAAGGCGTTCCCGGTTTGGGCAAGACAACCTTGCTGCGGACGCTGGCGCGCACGATGCAGTTGAAGTATTCGCGCATCCAGTTCACGCCGGACCTGATGCCCGCGGACATCGTGGGCAGCATGATCATGGAAAACGACGATCGCGGCCACAAGGTGCTGCGGTTCCAGTATGGTCCGATCTTCGCGAACCTGGTGCTGGCCGATGAGATCAATCGCGCCACGCCCAAGACGCAATCCGCGCTGCTGGAAGCGATGCAGGAACGCACCGTCACCAGCGGCACCACCACCCACGAATTGGAAGCGCCGTTCCTGGTGATGGCGACGCAGAACCCGATCGAAATGGAGGGCACGTATCCGCTGCCCGAAGCCCAGCTCGACCGCTTCCTGATGAAGATCGTGGTGGGCTACCCGACTCGCGATGAACTGAGCCGCATCGTGGAACGCACCATCTCGCGCGACGAAGAGATTCCCAACGCCGTGATGGACCGCGACGCCATCCGCGACGTGCGCGCGGTGTGCCGCCAGGTGCTGGTGGCTCCGCACGTGCAGGATTTCGCCATCCGCCTGGTGATGGCGACGCAATGCGATCAGAAGGAAGCGCACGAGATGTCGCGCAAGTATGTCCGCTTCGGCGCTTCGCCGCGCGGCGCGCAGGCGCTGGTGGAGTGCGGGCGCGTGCACGCGTTGATGCGCGGACGCTTCAACTTGGCCGTGGAAGACATTCTGCATGTGGCGCCGGGCGTGCTCCGGCACCGCATCATTCTGAACTTCGACGCGCACGCCGACGGGCAGACGCCGGAGACCATCCTCCAGGCGATTCTGAAGACGGTAAGCGCGCAGAGTTCCGTAGCTTAAGGCGAGGTCACCCATGCCTGCCGCCCCGCTGTTGGACCGGGAGTTCCTGGAGAAACTCGAGCGACTGACCATTCACTGGCAAAAGAGCTTCGCCGGACTTGTGGGCGGGCACAACAAATCGCGCTTCCCGGGCGCGGGCCAGGAGTTTTTGGACCATCGCAATTTTCATCAGGGTGACGATCTGCGCGCCGTGAACTGGCGCGCCTACATGCGCCTGGACAAGCTCTTCCTGAAGATGTTTCAGGTGGAGCCGCGCGTGCCCGTGCGCCTGCTGCTGGATACCAGCGCGAGCATGCTGGCGCACGGCGGCGTGAAGTTCGATTACGCGCGCAAACTGGCGGGCGCGCTCTGTTACGTGGGGCTGGTGCGGCTCGACACGATCGAGATTCAAGGCTTCTCCAGCCGCCTCACCCAGCACATTTTCTCTTCCGGCGGACGCCACCGTTTCAAGGGCGTGATGGAAGGCCTCTCCAAGATGGAGGCCGCGGGCGCTACCGATTATCTGGCCATGGTGAAGGAGTTCATCGGCTCCTACTCGCAGCGCGGCCTGGTGATCATCATCTCGGATTTTCTGGACGACCGGAGCTGCGAAAAATCGCTCCAATACCTCACCGATTACGGCCACGAGCTGATGCTGCTACAGGTCTGGGCGGACGAGGATCGCACCCCGCCGTGGGTGGGCGAACTGGAATTGCAGGACGCCGAAACCGGCGCCGCCATGAAGCTGGATTTCGACGAGGAAGCGCGCACGCGCTACACGCAGGCGTTTGACGAATACTCCGCGGGCCTGCAGACCATCGCCATGCGCTCCGGCGGGCGCTACGCCGGCATCGCCACCTCGCAGAGCCTGGAGAGCGTGATCTTCGGCGATCTGATCCGCGTGCGGGGCGTCGCCTGATGTATTTTCTGAACCTCTCCCTCTTGCAGTTCGTGGCGGTCTTCGGCTCGCTCGCGGCGGTCTCGGTCGCGCTCTACCTGCTGGACCGTTCGCGGCGCAAGCTGGTGGTTTCCACGCTGCGCTTCTGGATCGCGGCGGAGCATCCGGCGGTGGCGGCGCGGCGTCGCAAGGTGCAACAGCCGCTCTCTCTGCTGCTGCAACTGGTGAGCATGGCGCTATTGCTGCTGGCGATTGCGCAACTGCGCGTGGGCGCGCCGGAGCAGGCGGGGCGCGACCACGTGATCGTGCTCGATACTTCCTCTTGGATGGCCGGACGCAGCGGCAGAACCACCCTGATGAGCGTGGCGCGCGACCGCGCCCGGCAGTATCTGAAAGCGTTGCCGGTCAACGATCGCGTGATGCTGGTGCGTGCGGACGGAATGGCCACGCCCGCCACCGCGTTCGAAATGGATCGCAAGAAAGTGGAGCGGGCGATTGCGGATTCCCAACCCGGAGCCACCGCCCTCAATCTGGATCAGGCGCTGCTCTTCGCGCGCCGCGTGCAGGGGCAGGACGGGCATCGCGTGGGCGAGATCGCCTTCATCGGCAGCGGACGCACCGCCGCGCGCGATCGCGCCGCCGGTACGCTGCCGCGCAATCTGCGCGTGATCTCGATCGCCGACAGCATTGAGAACGTGGGCCTGCGCAAAGTCGGGATGCGGCGCAGCGGCGCGGATGCGGATACGTGGGAGATTTACGTGGCCGTGCGCAACTATGGCGCGAAGCCGCACGTGGTCACACTGGGGCTGGATTTCGGACCTCCCGGCAAGCTCGGGCGCGTGGCGGCGGGGTCGCGCGTCGTGAATCTGGCGGCCGGCGCGGATGTGGAAGCGAGCTTCGAATACAAGACCAGCGCGGCCGGAATCCTGGGCGTGAACCTCGCGCCGCACGACGCCTTCCCGGGCGACGATCACGCGGAGCTGGAACTGCCCTCGCAGCCCTCGCTGCAGGTGGTGGTCTACTCTTCTCAGCCCGAGTTGCTCAAGCCGGTGTTGAACGCCACGCCGCGCGTGACCGCGGTGTACCGCAAGCCCGAAGAGTACAAGGCCAACGATACCGGCCTGGTGATTCTGGACCGCTTCATTCCGCCGCAGCGTCCGCAGGGCGATTCGATCTGGATCCAACCGCCCGCCGTGGGTTCCCCGGTGCCAGTGCGGAATACGGTGGAGCAGGCTGCGTTCACGGGCTGGAACAGCGAGCATCCGGGCGCGGCTGGCCTGCACACGAAGGATTTCAAGCTGGACCGCGTGGAGGTCTTCGAGACCGGCGCAGCCGATGGCAGGATCGGCGAAGTGGCTGCGGGACCGGTGATTGTGGCGCGTCCGGGCAAGCCGAAGATCGTGGTGCTGGGCTTCCATCCCGCGCTCTCCGGCATGCGCTATGAACTGGCCACGCCGCTGTTGTTCGCCAATCTGCTGCGCTGGGTTTCGCCGGAGACGTTCCGCCGCGCGGAGGTCGCGGGCGGCAGCGTGGGCGCGGTGAAACTGGAACTCGAACAGACCGTGGCCGCGAAGGATGTGAAGGTCACGGCGGAAGATGGCTCGGCGGTGCCTTTCACGCTGCACGACCGCACGCTCAACTTCTTCAGCGGCGCGCCGGGCGGAGTGAAAGTGGTGGCGGCGGATCGCGAGTATCTCTACTCGCTCACGCTGCCGGAACTGTGGGATTCGAAGTGGACTCCACCGGCGGACGCGCACTCCGGCATTCCGAAATTCAGTCAGGTCTTTGAGAGTGCGAGCGACCTGTGGCCCTGGCTCGCGATCCTGGGCGGCATCGGCCTGCTGGTGGAGTGGCTGGCCTACGGCCGCTTCCGCCGCGGCATGGGCCGCGCGCGCTTCGCACCCTTGCGCGATCAGGAACCCGCGGGGGTGCCGCGATGAGGCGCCTGGTGCATGCAGTGCTCCAGGCAGTGAAAAACAGATTAGCCGACAGGCCACAGACAACGATGGCCTGTCCCACTGGCGAGGTGCGGCGATGAGGTGCCCGGTGGGACAGACGATCGTTTTTTG
>CAIRBY010000993.1 GCA_903876865.1 uncultured Acidobacteriia bacterium | reverse complement strand
TCTGTACGGCGAGGACCGCTTCACCCCCGCGAAAAAGGTGGCGCTGGCGCTCGCGCACCTGATCCGCACGCAGTATCCCGGCGATAGCCTGCGCTGCGTACTGTTCCACGATTCGGCCGAGGAGTTGGCCGTAAGCCAGTTGGCGCGCGTCCAGGTGGGCCCCTACTACACGAATACGCGCGATGGCCTGATCCTGGCGCAGCGGCTGTTGAGCCAGGAGCGCAAAGACATGCGGCAGATCATCATGATTACGGACGGCAAGCCGAGTTGCCTGACGCTGGACGATGGGCGCGTCTACAAGAACGCGTTCGGGCTGGACCCGCTGGTGATCTCCAAGACGCTAGAAGAGGTGAATCGCTGCCGCAAGCAGGGCATTCTGATCAACACCTTCATGCTGGCGACGGATTACGGGCTGGTCAATTTCGTGCAGAAGGTGACGGAGATGTGCCGGGGCAAGGCGTACTTCACCACGCCGTATACGCTGGGCCAGTATCTGCTGATGGACTACATGAACCGCAAAACGCGGACGGTCCACTAGCCTAGCGCAAGCCGCGCTGCTTCAGGTGGTCGAGCAGGCCGGCCGGGTCGTCCGAGATGATGGCATCCACCTTCGCATCGATCAGTCTGTCCCAATCGTCCTTCCTGTTCGCGGTCCACGGCACCACCTGCAGGCCGGCCGCGTGAGCGTCCCGTACCTTCTCAGGCGTCACGGTCTGATACACGGGGGAGATGATGCCCGCCCCGGCCTCCCTGGCCATTTCCACGAAGCTCTGCTTGTTGTCGGTGGTGAGCGCTGACAAACGGATTTCCGGGGCGATTTTCTTCATCGCGATCAGCGTGCGAAAATCAAAGGACTGCAGAATCACGCGGTCTTCCATGTGATACTTGCGGATCTTTTCCAACACCAGTTTTACGAAGACCTCGGGGGACGGCGTCATGTCCGGCCCCATGGCGGCGATGAGCGCCATCGCGTCCTTCCCCTGCGGACTGTCGGCTGCGATGCCCATCCGCTTCAGCGTCATTTCCGCTTCCTGCGCTCCCACGCGCCGCGCCATGATCTTGGTTTCGATATTGAACTGCACTTTATTACCCGCGCCGAGTGCGAAGACCTCGTCCAGCGTGGGCACGCGCGTACCGGGGATGGCCTGCTGCGTGTGAAATTCAGGATTCTGCTTCACTCCGCAGTCCCACTGCTTCACTTGCTCCAGCGTCAACTCGTGGATGATCGCGTGCACCTGTGTCGCGCTGCTGCAGACGGGCGGGCGCAGGATCGGATCGTGTGAAATCACGATGACGTTGTCTTTGGTAACCGCCATATCGAGCTCCAATACATCCGTGCCGGCGGCGATGGCGTATTGAAAAGCGGGGATCGTGTTCTCCGGACGCATGGCGCGCGCTCCGCGATGGCCGTGAACCAGAATCGCGGGACGCGTCTCCTGGGCCGGCGCGGAAACCGCGATCAGGGAGAGCAGGAACAATTGCGGGAGCAGTGCTGCGAGGAATGTTCTCATGCTTAGGCACGATAGCGAACCCGTATGAATTGAGAATGACAATGCAACTTCTCAAGCCAGTTATGCGTTCGGGCGTTCGTTCATCAAACTGATACGCAGCGTGCATTTGCGTTTAACATCGCTACTCTAGCCTCGTAAGAATGAAACTCAACGTCTTTGCTTCGCGTCTGATGGGGGCTCTGTTTCTCCTGTGTTTAGGCGTATTTCGTTTGCATGCGCAGTTCGATACGGCCACGGTGCTCGGCTCTGTTCACGATGCCAGCGGCTCCGTAGTGGTGCGCAGCGTGGTTTCGCTCGTCAATCAGGAGACCGGCATCATCGCCAGAACCACAACGGATGAGAATGGGAATTTCAATTTCAGCGAAGTAAAGATCGGACTCTTCACTGTAGCGGCGGAGGCGCCGGGCTTTTCCAGGGGTGAGGCCAAGAACATCATAGTCAACGTGAATGCCCGTCAGCGGGTGGACCTTGTGCTACAGGTGGGCGCAACCACCGAGACCGTCGAAGTCAACGCCGCCGCGATCCTGTTGAACACGGACACGAGCGACCGCGGCCAGGTTGTGAACAAGACTTCAATCACCGAACTGCCTCTGAACGGCCGCCAATTCTCCGACTTGGCGTTGCTCACCACAGGCGTGAACAAATCCCCTTCCTCCGGCACGCGCGAAGGCTCGTTCATCGTCAACGGCCTACGCAGCACGTACAACAACTACCTGCTGGATGGGATCGACAACAATGCGTACGGCACCAGCAACCAGGGATTCTCCAATCAGGTTGCGCAACCCTCGCCCGATTCTGTGGTGGAATTTGAAGTGGTCACGAGCAATTACAGCGCGGAGTATGGCCGCAGCGGCGGCGCCACCATCATCTCCGCGATGCGCTCCGGCACGAACAGCTATCACGGCACCGCCTACGAATTCTTACGCAATACCGACCTGAATGCGACGGGCTTCCAGTTTGGCCTGCGCCCTTCGACCTTCAAGAAGCCGACGCTCTCGCAGAACCAGTTCGGCGCTACGTTCGGAGGCCCCATCGTCAAGAACCGCGTCTTCTTCTTTACCGATTACGAAGGCTTCCGCAACATTCAACGGACGCTCGCGTTCACCAGTCTGCCGACCCTGGCGGACCGGCAGGGAAACTTCCCGGTTGCCGTCACGAATCCGCTAACGGGCGCGACGTACGCGGCCAATACGCCGATTCCCACGAGCGCACTGTCGCCCTTCGCAGTGAAGGTGCTGAATGCGCTGCCCACACCGATGATCGCGGGCCGTTCCAACAACTATCAACAGTTATCGGGCGACCGCACGAAGGCGGATAAGTTCGATGCCAAGCTCGACGGCCAGATCAAGTCCACCATGTCCGGCTTCCTGCGCGTCAGCCAGAGCAAGCGAAACGAGAACCAGGATTCGAGCTTTCCCGGACCTTCGGGCGGCAACGGCACGGTGCTGTGGGTGCTGAGCCAGCAGGCTACCGCCGCGTATACGTGGATCAGCAGCCCCACCTCGGTACTCGATTTGCGTTTCGGCGTATCGCGCATGTATGCGGGCAAGAAGCCGCCGTTTCTGGGTCAGCCGAATATGCTGGAGGGCTACGGAATTCCGGGCCTGCCGAGCGATCCGGCGCTGGCGGGCGGATTGCTCCCGATTTCGCTGCAAGGTCTGACCGGCCTGGGACGGCAATCGACGATCCCGCAGTTTCAGAATCCTCTGAGCTTCGATTCAAAGGTAAATTTCTCGAAGATCATCGGCCGCCATTCCATGAAGTTCGGGTATGAGAACGTGATCATCCGCACCCAGGTGCTGGACGTGAACCCGATGTACGGAGCCGACCAATACCTGGGCGGCTTCAGCAAACCCGCGGGCGGCGCCGCCGATCCCACTTCGTACTCGCTGGCGGACTTCCTGTTCGGCCTGCGCAGTGGCTATGCACTCTCCACGGACGTGATTGGCAACTACCGCCAGCACGAGAGCTTTCTGTATGCGCAGGACAACATCCGCGTCTCCAACAAGCTGACCGTGAATCTGGGCGTTCGCTGGGAGTTCGCCACGCCGCGCTGGGAACGGGACAACCGGCTCTCGAACTTCGACCCGACCACGAACAAGATGTTGCTCGCCAAGAATGGCAGCGTTTATGACAGGGCTCTCATCAACCCCTATTACAAAGACTTCGCGCCGCGCCTGGGCTTCGCATATAGCGTGAACCCGAACACCGTGGTTCGCGGCGGTTACGGCTTCAGCTATGTGCACCAGAACCGCATGGGAAGCGGCGATCTGCTGGGAATCAACGGACCGCAGGTTGTGATCGCCACCGTGGCTCAAACCCCGGGCACGCCGGGATTCCGCACCACCGACCAAGGCTACCCGATCGGCCTGACTGATCCGGCGAACTTCAATCCCCAAACCTCCAACGTTCTCTACATGCCGAAGAACCTGGTGGATCCGCGCATTCAGAGCTGGTTCATTTCGATGCAGCGCCAACTGGCGTGGGGCCTCATGCTGGACGCCGGCTACGTCGGCAACCGTTCCGCCAATCTGCCCGTGATGGGAGATTACAATCAGGCCTCGCCGCAGGTCAGCTCCACTGGTACCGCGACGCTGAACTCCCGCCGCCCGATTCAAGGCTTCGGCGCGGTCAGCTGGTACAACACCGGCGGATTCTCCAACTACAACGCCTTGCAGGTGAAGTTCCAGAAGCGCTTCGCACACGGGTTGCAGTTCCTCAACTCCTTCACCTATTCCAAGGACATCGACAATAGTTCGCAAGCGCTCGATGGTCAGAACGGGAATCAGTCGAGCGTACAGGACATTCATAATCTGGCGGCCGAAAAAGGTCCGTCGGCGTACGATCTGAAATTTGTAAATGTTCTGAGCGCCGTATACCAGATTCCGGTGGGCCGCGACCGCAAGTTCGGGGCGCATATGCCCGGCTATCTGAACCAGATTTTGGGTGGTTGGGAGACCACGCTGATCAACAACGCGCTCTCCGCGCCGCCGATCAACCTGCGCGCGTGGTCCGGCACGGTGCCCACCGCCTTCCAGACCGTCGGCAACCTGGCGGAATGGAAAGGTGGCGAGGCCTTCCGGCCCAACGTGACGGGCCCGGTAGTGGCTTCCGAATGGTCAACGGACGTCTACTTCAACAAAGCCAACGTGCAGTTGCAGACCGACCCGAGTCATCCGTTCGGCAATGCCGGCCGCAACATCGCGCGCGGCCTGCCGATGAACCAACTGGATCTGGGGATGTTCAAGAACTTCACCATGCCGCGCGAGGGAATGAATTTACAGTTCCGCTCGGAGTTCTTCAACGCTTTGAACCACACTAATTTCAAAGCAGCGGCGGGGGACATTTCCAGTGCGGCGTTCGGGACGATCCGGTCAACGTTCATGGCGCGGCAGATTCAGTTCGCGTTGAAGCTGACGTTCTGATAGGCACCGCGCGGCGAGAAGACAGCGAGACTAGCCAGCCGCGCGCAAGACCGTGCAGACGCTGGCGCAGATGGGGCCGCCGATGTTGAACGTGGCGGCCAGGCGCGGCGATTTGACCTGTAGCTCGGCGGGGGCGCGGCCGAGCAATTGCAGCGCGCTCCAGCCGATCATGGCGATGCCGGTGGCGCCGATGGGGTGGCCTTTGGCGATCAGTCCGCCGGAGGTGTTGATGCCGCATTCGCCATCGGGCGCGGCTTTGCCTTCGACCCAATACTGCGCGCCTTTGCCGGGGGCGGCCTTGCCGATCACCTCGGTGCCCAACGCGCCCATCACGCTGAAGCAATCGTGGACCTCCGCCACGTTCACATCGGCGGGCGTGGCGCCGGCCATGCGGTAGGCGGCCTGCATGGCGCGATTGGCGCCGAGCGGACGGAGCACGTCGCGGCCCTCCTTGCGCAGCGGGTCGGTGGCCTGTCCCCATCCTGAGATCTCCACGCAATCCGCCTTGGCCACGCCGAGTTTGGCGAGACCTTCCTCGGTGGCGACGATCAGCGAGGCGTAGCCATCGGTGATCTGGGAGCAATCGTAGGTCTTCAAGGGGAGACCCTCCACCACATAGCGGTTGCGTTCCCCGATTGCCATGGCCTGATCCAGCGTGATCTGCACCTTGCTCATCTGCGCCCACGGGTTGTACTTGGCGTTGGCGTACTCCTGCACGGGGATGGCGGCGAGCTCGCGCTCCGTCACGCCGAACTCGCTCATGTAGGCTTGCATCACTTCGGCGAAGATGTGGGGGAAGACGAAGACCTTGCCCTCGCGGTCGCCGGGATAGGAAAAGTAGCCGAGCACCTTGCCGATGAGCTTGCCGTCCATCTTGCCTTCGGCGTCGCGCATCTTCTCGTAGCCCACCGCGATGCCGGTATCGCCGAGGCCGCACTGCAATTTCTGGATCACGCTGAGCACGGCCTGTCCGCCGGAGGCGCAGGCGTTCTCCACGGCTTCGATGGGCTTGGCTTCCATGCCGGGCGTCATCGCCATCAACCCGGCGAGCAGGCCCTGCTCGTTGAGAGAGAAGTTGCAGGCGGCGCCAATGCTGCCCACGTCAAGCGCCGCGGGATCGGCTCCGATCTGGCCGCAGGCGCCTTGAATCGCCTGATCGATGATCTGGGGCACGGTGGCGCCCATTAGTTTTCCGAACTTCGACTGATGAAAGGTGGCGATGTATACGGGTTTCACGTGGTTCCTTCCTGAATCCATTTTCTCAGTTCCGGCTTGACGATCTTGCCATAGGGAGTGCGCGGCATGGCGTCGATGAAGACATAGCGGCGCGGAAATTTGTAGTGCGCGAGCCGCCCTTCCAGAAATGCGGCGAGTTCTTCAGAGGTCGCGCGGCCCACGATGCAGGCGACACCGACCTCGCCCCACTGCGCATCGGGGATGCCGATGACCGCGGCTTCTTCCACGGCGGGATGCTGCACCAGCAGCGCTTCGATCTCCGCCGGATAGACGTTGACGCCGCCGGAGATGAACATGTCTTTGATGCGGCCATCGATGTAAAAGAAGCCCTCGCCGTCGCAGTGGGCGAGATCTCCGGTGTGGAGCCAGCCCTCGGCATCGATCGCAGCGGCGGTGGCTTCGGGCTGGTTCCAGAAGCCCTGGCAGACGTGGGGACCGCGCAGCCAGAGTTCGCCGCCTTCGGTGACGCGCGCTTCGGTGAACATCATGGGCTTGCCGATGGAGCCGGCCTTGCGTTCGGCATCTTCGGGCGTCATGGCGAAACAGTTGACGCCGGCTTCGGTGAGGCCGTAGCCCTGTTTGAAGACGATGCCGCGGGCGCGATAGCTATCGATGATGAAGCGGGGCAGAGGCGCACCGCCAGAGATGCACCAGCGCACTGCGGAGAGATCCGCGGCGGCGAATTCGGGCGCTTCCATGAGCATCTTGAAGATGGTGGGCACGCCGAAGATCAGCGTGGCGCGCTCGCGTTCGGCTTCGCGCCAGACTGCGGAAGCGTCGAAGCGCGAGTGAAGCAGGATGGTGCCGCCGATGGCGACGATGGGCGTGAGGAAGACGGCCAGTCCGCCGGCGTGATACATCGGCGTGAAGATGGGCGTGATGTCGTCGTCGCGCAGTTGCCAGCTGATCGCCGTGTTGTAGGCGTTCCACAGCACCATGCGATGCGGAATGCGCACGCCCTTCGGTTTGCCCGTGGTGCCGCTGGTATAGAGCAGACACCAGAGATCTTCGGGATCACAGGGTGAGGGAACGAAGCCAATTTGCGGAGTTGGATCTGGCGAGTCCAGATCCAGAGAGTCCAGCAGCGCCGAATCCATTACGAAGCGCGGTTGCGCATCGGCGAGCACGCCCGCGAGTTCTTCCGGGGTAAGGCGGGTACTGAGCGGGACGAGGACGATGCCGGACTTTCCGGCGGCGAAAAAGGCGTCCACGTACTCGACGCGATTTTCGGCGAGGATGCCGACGCGGTCGCCGCGTTGCAGGCCACGCACGCGCGTCCAGTAGGCGGCCATGGCGGAAGCGCGCCGGTTGAGTTGGGCGTAAGTGAAGCGGCGACCGGAGCGGACTTCCACGAGCGCCATCTTATCCGGCGTGAGCCGCGCGCGTTCGCCCAACAGGTCGCCCGCGATCATGTCGCCCGCGATCATGTCGCCCGCGATCATGGTTCGCGGTCCAACACGGTGCGTAGCACCTCGGTAAAACAGGCGGCGCACTCCAGTTGTGGAATGTGGCCGCAGCGGGGAATCGTGGTCAGGCGCGCACGCGGCAGCGCACTGGCGAGATTGCGCGCGTATTCGAGGGGGATGAGTTGATCGCTCTCACC
>CAIRBY010000992.1 GCA_903876865.1 uncultured Acidobacteriia bacterium | reverse complement strand
GACGGCTTGGGCGGGGTCCGCAGGCCAGTTGTCGCTATGTTCGTACCAGCGCGGGTCATCGGGCGTGTTGTAGTTCTGTTCCACGGCCTGGTAGAAGACTTCACAGCCGTTGGCGGCGGCGAAATGGGCGACGTTGGCGACATCGTGGAGGTTGTGCCGCATGACCACGGTCTTGAGGCGGATGACGTATTGCAGGCCCTTATCGGCGCGCATGCGCTTGAGGGTATCGAGGGTGCGGGAGGTTTTTTCGAAGAAATTTTCGCGGCCGCGGATGAGGGTGTGGGCCTCGCCGACGCCATCCAGGGAAACGGTGACGCGGCGGGGATTGGCGAGGGCGAGTTTTTCAATTTTGGACTGATCGTCCCAATAGCCGTGGGTGAGGATTTCGGCGTAGAGGCCGATGGAGGCGGCGTGGGCCAGCACATCGACCGTGTAGGGGCGCAGAAGGGCTTCTCCGCCGGTGAAGTAGACGTGGACCGGACCCAGCCAGCGGCGCATTTCCGAGAGCGTCTCGCGGTACTGCTCGAGGGTGGGGGTATCGTCTTTGCCCTTGTTCTTCCAGATATCGCAATGCACGCACTTGGCGTTGCAGAGGTTGGTCATCAGGAAGGCGATATCGGTAGGACGGCAGTGATCGGCCCATTTGCCGCCAGCGAAGGTGCGCAGGCGGTAGTTGAACGCCATGTGCGCGCGGCGATGAAGGTCGTCATAGCTGTTCGGCATATTAGATGCGCCTCATATTCCGCGCCTAGAACGCCTGTCCGGCTTTCGCGCGCGTTCCCAGATAGGTCTGGAAGGCGTCGGGGGACATCGCGACGGGAAGCGGCACTGCCTGGATGCGCTGGATCTCGGCATCCACGGTGCGGAGCAGCACGGAGACCAGCCCGCCGAACACGGGGAGCATGTCCGAATAGGCAATGTGTTCAAAGAGAATGGTCACCACGAAGATGATGACGCTGTAGTGGAGGCCGAGGGCGAGGGTACCCATCTGTTCCAGGCGCGGGTCGCCGATGGTTCGGGCGTAGACCCGATAGGGGCCGAACAGGGTCATCCCGATGGCGGCGATGAAGAAGATGAAGGCGGGAATGCCCAACTCGCTAGAGACCTGGGTGTAGGAGTTGTGGGTGCCGAGGAAGGTGCTTTTGATGCCGAGATTGCGGGAGTATTCCTCATCCGCAGCGGGGAACATGCCCGGGCCGACGCCAAACAACGGGTGGCGCATGGTGAAGATGAGGCTGTGTTTCAGCAGGGTCTTGCGGCTATCGGTGGAGGCGCGGGCGGAGATGACCTGATTGCCGCTCTCATCGGTATCCATGGATTCCTCATCGGTGATGGTCTTGTAGCGGGCGATGAGTTTGTTCGACATGGTGCCGGCGAGGATGGCGGCAAACAGCACGGTGACGATGATGATCTGCATCTTCTGCATGACGGAAGCGCGCAGGAAGAAGATCAGGAACATGACGGCGAAGCCGACGACGGCGCCGCGCGAACCGGTGCGTACGGTGGTGGCCAGCATCAGGAGCATGGCGCAGAGGGAGAAGAACTTCATCGGCACGGATTTGGAGTTGGCAAAGATGGCGCCCCAGAGCGGGAGGCCGAGCAACAGGGCCTGAGCCATCTCGTTGGGGTTGGCGAACTTTCCGTGGCTCAGTACGAGGCGGCCGCTCTCGGCGGTGCCGAACACATTAGCGACTATGGTGAAGGCAAAGAGGGCCCAGGCCAGGGTCTTGGTGGCAGTCACATACTGGGCGTAGTTGTGGATGAGTCCTGCCACGGCGAGGAAGGTGACGAAGGCAAACAGCAGCCACATATCCTTGAAGATCGGCATGCTGCCGCCCTTCCACATACTGAACGGAACGGACAAGCCCATCCAGAAGGTGAACCCGAGCAGGGCTTTACCGATGGGCGTGCCGAGGGCGGTGAGAAAGCCGCGGCTGAGCAGCACCATGGCGAAGGCAATGCGGTAACTGGCGCCGGTGATGTGGAGGTAGCCATACTTCACGTCCATGATGCGGCTGAAGACGAGGAAGAGGAAGAAGAGCAGGACG
>CAIRBY010000991.1 GCA_903876865.1 uncultured Acidobacteriia bacterium | reverse complement strand
TGGAGATCACCAGCGGGTCCAGCCCGAACGCGTTCTTGTAGACGCGCCCATCGTCCAGCGTCAGGCAACTCGGCTTGCCATCCGTAATCATGATGATCTGCCTCATGTCCTTGCGCTCCTGGCTCAACAGCCGCTGCGCCAGGATCAGGCCATCGCGCGTATTCGTGTAGTAGGGGCCCACCTGCACGCGCGCCAACTGGCTTACGGCCAACTCCTCGGCCGAATCGTGGAACAGCACGCAGCGCAGGCTATCGCCGGGATACTGCGTGCGGATCAGGTGCGCGAGCGCCAGCGCCACCTTTTTCGCGGGGGTGAAGCGGTCCTCGCCGTACAGAATCATGCTGTGGCTGCAATCGAGCATCAGCACAGTCGCGCACGAACTCTGGTATTCGCACTGATTGACGTGCAGGTCTTCGTACTCCAGATTCAGCGGCACCTTCGCGCCCTCGCGCTGAATCGCGGAAAACAGGGTCGCGCTCACATCCAGGTTGAGCGTGTCGCCGAACTCGTAGGGCTTGGTCGAGCCGTTGGCTTCAATGCCCGTCGCAAGGTCGCGCGTGTCGTGCCGTCCAAAACTGCTCTTGCCGAGCGAGCCCAGCAAGTCTTTCAGCGTTTTGAAGCCAAGGAAGTCCAGCGATTTGTCCGTGACCTCGAACTTCACCTTGGTATCCGGTGCCTGCCCGGCCGTGCCCGCCGCCGGCTGCCGCTCTGGGTCTTCGATGGTGATCTGGCCCTCGTCCACCATCTTCTGGACGAGGCCTTCCAGTAGCTCCTCCATCTGCTCCGGCGTCATGTTGCCGAGACGTTCCATCATCTCCTGCATGGCGTCGTCGGGGAAGAGCTTGCCCTCTTCGAGTGCCCGCTGAATGGCTTCCTTCAGGTCTTCCAGGGTCGGCTCGTGCCAGCCCATATCGTTGAAGCCGCTCTGCAGCAGGAAGTCCGAGAGCGCCTGCAGCAGGTCTTCGGCGTTGATGCCGAAGTCTTCACCGGTGTATTTGGAATACTTGATCCACTTCATTCGGACCTCTAGTTGTAACCGCGGCGGAAGTTCTTGCGGTCGCCCTTGCCTCTGTCTTCCTGGCCCTCTTCGCGTTCCTGCCGCTCCCGGCGCGCAGGCTTCTCTTCACCGGTGAACCCGCGCTCTTCGCTGCGGCTGATGCGGCGATGCGCGTACAGCCCTTCCAGAATGAACTCGGCCGCCGCACCGCGCACCGCGTCCGGTTCGTTCTCCGTGAGGCCCAGCGCCTTGGTCTTCTCCATCAGGCCGCCGATGGCTTCCAGTTGCTGCACCATGCCGGCCGCATCGACGGATTCATCCAGTTTCAACGTGCCGCCCAGATCGAACCAGCGGATCACCGGCGTGAAATTGACGCCTTCGTAAAACTCGTTGAAGACCTTGCCCACAGCGGTGCGGATCAGTTCGCGCGCGACCGTGTCGCCGCCCTTGAGTTCGCCTTCGTACTCCAATTCCAACTTGCCAGTGATCGCCGGCAGCGCCGCATAAAGATCGGTGACACGCGGTACCGCGACCTCATCGCAAGCCCTGATGGCGCGGCGTTCGGCGTTCGAAACGACATTCTCCAGCACCGAGATCGGTAGTCGCTGGCTGACGCCAGACCGCTTGTCGATCCGCTTATCCTCGCGCGCCAGAAATGCCAGTTGCTCCACCACCCGGCGAATGTAATCCGGCACGCGCACCTCCACCGGCGACGGCCGCGATACCCACGCCTCCTGCTGCGTGATCGAAATTGCCTGCTCCAGCACGGTCGGATAATGCGTGCGGATCTCGCTGCCGATGCGGTCCTTCAGCGGCGTGATGATCTTGCCGCGCGCCGTATAATCTTCCGGATTCGCCGTGAAGACCAGCAGCAGATCGAGCGGCAACCGCACCGGGTAGCCCTTAATCTGTACGTCGCCTTCCTGCATGATGTTGAAGAGCCCCACCTGAATCTTGCCCGCGAGATCGGGCAGTTCGTTAATCGCAAACAATCCGCGATTGGCGCGCGGTAGTAGACCGTAGTGTACGGTGAGTTCGTCGGAAATATCCTGCCCCCGGCGCGCCGCTTTGATGGGGTCGATATCGCCAATCATGTCGGCGATGGTCACATCGGGTGTCGCCAGTTTTTCCACGTAGCGCTGGTCGCGGTGCAGCCACGCAATCGGTGCGTCGCTCGGTTCGGCGGCAACCAGATCGCGGCAGCGCCGGCAGATCGGCGCATAGGGATTGTCGTGGATCTCACAACCCGCCAGATAGGGCGTCCACTCGTCCAGCAACGAAGTGAGCTGGCG
>CAIRBY010000990.1 GCA_903876865.1 uncultured Acidobacteriia bacterium | reverse complement strand
GTGAAGTACGTGGTCTATCGCAGCCGCTACTGGTTCCCGCTCTGGTACGATCCCGACGACGATTCCGCCGACCGTTCCGGCGATGCCGATGGCAACGATTACGGCGACGAGCAGATTCTGGAAGCGGAGGGCCAATTGGATGCCCAAGGGAAACTGACGGTCAGTTTTCCCTCTACCGTTTCCGAGCACAAGACCGACTTCCGCTACCGCCTGGAAGCGCGTGTCACCGACGATGCGAAGCGCGAGATCGCCGGGCGCGGTTCGGTGATTGCGACCTATGGCAGTTTCCTGCTCAACGCCAATCCGGACCGCTATTTCTACCAGCCTGGCACGCGCGCGGCGATCGCGGTGCAGGCGCGCGACTACGAGTCCAAACCCGTGCGCACGCGGGTTCACGTGGAACTCTACCGCTGGAATGCGCGCGAGCGCACTTCGACCACGTTGGCCTTGACCGATGTGGATACCGATGCCGAGGGCGCCGGGACCGCGGACCTCGCCATCCCGGCGCAGGGAGGTTCGTATCGAGTCAAGGTGAGCGCGCACACGCCGGAAAACCGGGACGTGGAGAGCGTGACCTATCTCTGGGTCTCCGGCGGCGGCAGCGTGGAGTTTGGCGCGGGCAATCGCAAGACGGTGCAGATCATCCCGGATAAGAAGACCTATCGTGCGGGCGACACCGCGAAGTTCCTGATCGTGACCGGGCAGCCCAACACGCCGGTGCTGGTTTCGATCGAGGGACGCGATCTGCGTGTGGCCAAGGTGATCCGTTCGGCGGATGCCACCGCGGTGCTGGAAGTTCCGGTCACCGCGCAGGATGAGCCGGGCATCTGGGTCTCCGCGCAGTTTTTCCGCAAGGGCGCGGCGTATCAGGGCACGAAGTACTCGAAGGTGCCGCCGGAAAGCCACCGGCTCAGCGTCAATGTCTCCACCGATAAAGCGCAGTATCGTCCCGGCGAGACCGCGCAGTACGCCGTGCAGGTGAATGGCGCCGATGGCAAGCCAGTGCCGCGCGCCGAACTCTCGCTCGGTGTGGTGGATGAGGCCATCTACGCGATTCGCCGCGATATGACCGAAGATCCGCTGACCTTTTTCTTCGGCCGCGAATGGAATCTGGTGCACACGGAAGATTCGCTCAACTACTATTTCAACGGCGAAGCGGGCAAGCGCCGCATGCGTCTGGCCATGCTGCGCAATCCCTCGCAACTGGCGCAGCTCAAGCCGGACCGCGTGGCGCAGCCCAAGGTTCGGAAGGCGTTTCCTGATACCGCGTTCTGGGCCGCCGATCTGGTGACGGATGCGAACGGCAGGGCGCAGGCGAAGGTCGAGTTCCCGGATTCGCTCACCACCTGGCGCGCCACCGCGCGCGCTGTCACGCCGGATACGCGCGTGGGCGGTGCAGTGGCGAAGACCATCGTGCGCAAGAACCTGATCCTGCGCCTCGCCGTGCCGCGCTTTTTCGTGCAGGGCGATGAAATCATGATCTCCGCGCTGGTGCACAATTATCTGGCCACGGAGAAATCCGTGCGCGTTTCCCTGAACCTGCAGGGGCTCAGCGCCATCGAGGGCGCGATGCGCGACGTCAAGATTCTGCCGCGTTCCGAGGCGCGGTTGGATTGGCGCGTGCGTGTGGGCCAGGTGCGCACCGCCGTCATCACAGGCAAAGCGCTCACCGATGAGGAGAGCGATGCGCTGGAGGTGGAATTGCCGGTGAACATCCCCGGCGTCAAGCTCAGTCAGGCGCGCGGCGGAGTGCTGGCGGCGGGCGCGGCGAACGAGATGGATCTTGCGTTTCCGGCCAAGGTGCAGGCCGGGTCGCGGCTGATGGCGATCCGCCTCTCGCCTTCGATCGCCGGTTCCCTCTTCGGCGCGCTCGACTATCTCATCACTTTCCCTTATGGCTGTGTGGAGCAGACGATGTCGAGCTTCCTTCCCAATCTGGTGGTGACGCAGGCGGTCAACGAACTGGGCTTGAAAGTGAGTCTGGATAGCGCCGACGTGCAGCAGAAGATCCGCGCCGGCATCGACCGCCTGAATCACTTCCAGCACGAGGATGGCGGTTGGGGCTGGTGGCAAGCCGATGAGAGCCACCCGTTCATGACCGCGTATGTGGTGGCGGGGTTGGCGCAGGCCAAGGCCGCCGGGGTGCAGGTGGATGGCGACCGCATCGACAATGGCGCCGCGTGGATCGCCAAGGCCTTCGCCGCCGATCCGAAACTTGCTTTCGATCTGCGCGCCTACATGCAGTACGCGCTGGTGGTGGCCGGAAAGCCCGATGCCGCCGCGCTGACGCAGGTCTTTGAGCAGCGCGGCAAACTCTCACCCTACGGTCTTGCGATCCTCGGCCTGGCGCTCGAGCAGTTGAAGGATGGGCGCGCCTCCGCTCTCGCTGCCGCCCTGGAAGCGGCGGTACAACAGGATTCCGCGCAGGCGTGGTGGCCCGCCACGCGCGATCAGATGTTGGATTTCGCGGAGGATTCCACGCCCGAAGCCACGGCCTACGCCGTCAAGTTCCTCTCCCATCAGCGCCCCGCCTCGCCGCTGTTGCCGAAGGCGGCGCTGTGGTTGATGAACCACCGCAACGAAGGCTACTGGTGGAACACCACCAAGCAGACCGCGATGGTGATCTATGGCCTCACCGATTACCTGAAGGCTTCAGGAGAACTGAATCCGGATCTGACGGCGACGGTCAGCGTGAACGGGCAACCGGTGCTGACGAAGAAGTTCGATCAGGCAACCAGCCTCGGCGTGCCCGAGTTTACGCTCGACGAAGCCAAGTTGCAGCCCGGCGCGAACCGCATCCGCATCACCACCACGGGGCAGGGAAGGCTCTACTATTCCGCGCGCCTGGAATACTACTCGACCGAGGACAAGCTGCAGAAGAACGGCACTACATCACTCAATCTGCTGCGCGACTACTTCCGGCTGGTGCCCGGGAAAGACGGCGAGAAGATCGTCTACGATCTGGCGCCGCTCAACGGTCCGGTGACCACGGGGGATACGCTTGCGGTGCGCCTTACCGTCACGGGCTCCGAATGGAAGTACCTGATGGTGGAAGATCCGATTCCCTCCGGCACCGAATTCATCGAACACGATAGCGGCTATGAGCTGAAATCGCGACCGCCGTGGTGGGAGTTCCTGTTCACGCGCCGCGAACTGCATGACGATCGCATGGCGATTTTCCAAACCCGCTTCCCGCAAGGGCAGCAGCAGTATTTCTATCTGCTCAA
This sequence comes from uncultured Acidobacteriia bacterium, assembly GCA_903876865.1. Taxonomy (GTDB): domain Bacteria; phylum Acidobacteriota; class Terriglobia; order Bryobacterales; family Bryobacteraceae; genus Solibacter. The sequence goes on along the minus strand of CAIRBY010000990.1, from coordinate 3,086 downwards.
GGTGGTGAACCCGGGCGCCTTCCAGGTGAGCCCGGCGCGGGTGCAGCCGATGTATCAACCCGGCGTGATGGCGACTACCGAAGCGCGCCGCCTGGAGGTGAAATGAACCTCGACGTGTACAAGCTCTTCCTGGTGCATTGTGCGGCCAATGCGCTGCTGTTGTGGCTCGGGTACGAATGGCTGGGCGTAGGCGAATCCACGGGCGCGCGCCTGGCTTTGAGCGGCCTCGATGCGCTGGCGATTCTCACGCTGGTCTGCTGGTTATACGGCGCCACGTTCGCTTTCTTCCGCATGGGCACGGGGCTGAACGCGGCCTTCCGGGGCGCGCTGCGCAACCTGGTTCCGCTGGTGTTCGCGGCCCTGCTGGTGCTCGCGCTTTATGGCGCGGTAGCGTGGGGCGCGGCCGCCAGCGATCAGCCTGCCTTCAAGCTGGCCAGTTGGCTGACGCTCAAGTGGCGCACGCCGGTGAAGCCGGCCACGGTGGCGCGCGTCTTCCACGTTGGGTTCTGGATTCTGCGCTGGGCCGTCATCCCGGTGGTGCTTTTGCCGATGGCGCCGGCGGTTGCCGTGCGCGGCTGGCGCGGCTTTCGCGAACTCAAATGGCGCGCGGAATGGCGCGACTGGCTCGCGGCACCCCTGCTGCTCTCGACTGGGTTCGTTCTCCCCTTTACCGTGTTGGCCATCGTCCCCGCGCTGCACGGCTTCGGTCCCGAACTGGTGAGCTTCGTGCTCCGCGCGTTACTGGCCTATCTGTTAATGGTAGGTTCCGTGCTGGCGCTCGCCTTCGCCACCGCGCGGCGGTAGCCGGAGCGCCGGAATATTGCGCAGCCGGCGACCAGAGATCCAAACAGCCAGAAGGCCGCCGGTTCCGGGGTCTCGGCCAGTGTCTGTACGTCACTCTGGGTGAGCGCGCGATCGTAGATCACCACGTTATCCATCAGACCTGCGTACGCGAGGGTGCCCTCCGCGAATCCGAGGGTGAGGGGGGCATTCGGATCGGGAATCGTGGCGTTGCCGGTGGCCGAGCCGACCGAAGTCCCGTCCAGGAAGAACGAATACGTGGTGCCGTTCTTCACCAGCGTGAATTGACTCCACCCGGACGAGGGAAGTGCGATGGTACTGCTTGCCGCGTACCCGAGGATCGAGCCGTTGGTATGGAAACCGAAGGCTCCGGCATGGGTGAGGTTGTAGTCGATGAACCACTTGTTGACAACGTTGGGTCCCTCGTCCTGCCCCAGGAAGGCCACCTGGTTCTGCGATGCGCCATTGAAATTGAACCAGAATCCCACCGAGAAGTCGCCGGACCCGAAATTGTAAACGGCATTGTCGGGTACCGTGACTGACCCGGTGGAGAGGTTGAAGGCCGAGCCGGAAATTCCCGCGGCATAGGCCCCGGCAAAGCTGCCGTTGTTGCCCGTCACCGACGTGTCATAAGCGTTGCCGTCGGCGGTCCACAGGCCGATCAGGCCGTTGTACAAGATGTCCGCGCCTGCCCGCGGGGTCAGCAGTCCTAGAGCCAGTATGCAGGCGATGGGCAATGTTCGATTCATTCGGTCCTCCAATTTCCGGTCATCGGATTGACCGAGTATGCCCCGGGAGACGCCCAAAGTAACGGGCAGGGAGCCGTAATATCGCCGTAATTTCGCCGACAACGCCGGAACGGCGGCGAAATTCCACCGCGTAGCCCGGCCGCAGTGCGATTATACTGATGAGTTTCCGAAACGCTATGGGCGAGAATCCGCCAAACCTTCCGGCAGCCGCTCCTGTCTACCGTGTGGCCGGTGTGGAGATCGACGTGGCGCGCGCATCGGTTTCTCGTGCAGGCGTACCGGTACCCATCCGCCCTAAGACCTACCGGATGTTGCTGTTCCTGTTGCTGCGCGCGGACCGGATGGTCACCAAGGAAGAATTGATCGAGGGGGTCTGGGAGGGCACGGCGGTCTCCGACGATGTGCTGGTGCGCAGCATCGCCGAATTACGCAAGGTCTTCGCCGATGATCCCAAGAACCCCCGCATCATCCGTACCTACCCGAAGCTGGGATATGGCATCACCGTTCCCCCCGTGGAAACGCTGCCTCCCCCGCCGGCGGCGCGCTCCCCGCGGGCTAGATGGTGGATGTTGGCCGGCGTGTTGGCTGTGGGTGTGGGCGCAGCGGTCTTGCTGTGGCGGAACTCCGCGCCGGAGGAGCCTCCCTTTCTGGAGGCTGCCTGGTGGAAACTGAACGAGCCCGGCGAGCGCGCCGCTCTGGATTCCAGCCAGTTTCATCGCAAAGGTACTCTGGCCGGATCGGTGCGGCAGGTGGACGGGAGAACCGGGAAGGCACTGGAGTTGATCAGCTACGATGCCGCGATTCACGGCACGGGTCCGCTCCTGCCCAACGCGGCGGCTCCCCGAACCTTGAGCGCCTGGGTGAAAGTCGCGCTGCCGCAGTTGAATCAGGAGGCGGTTTTCGACTACGGCGACCCCGCTCCCGGCGGATCCCACTTTGCGTTGGTCCTCAATGAGGACGGCCGGATCTCCTCCGGTTTCTCCCGCGAGTCCCAGTTGGTCACGGCCCATCGCTGGAACGATGGCGTCTGGCATCTGGTGACGGTGGTTTACGAGGGGACCGAATCCGGCATCGCGCGCCTGTTTGTGGATGGCCGGCAGGAGGCCACCGCAAAACTCGCCGCCCCTTCCCCATCCACCGCCAGTGAATGGCGCATCGGCGGCGGACTGAACGGCGGCGGTCCTTTTCGTGGCGCGCTGGCCGACGTCCGCTTCTATGCGTGGGCGATGAACCAGCAGAAGGTAGAGGCACTGTACCGCTGTGCGACCGGCGCGAGCGATTCCGGCGCTTACTACTTCATGCCCATCTTCGCTGATGGCGTGCGCGTGGAGGAGCGCACCACGGGGGAACTTTCCGCATCCCTCCACAACCCGGCGAAGGATTTTAGCGGGGGCCTATTTCGCTCCCAGGGACTCAACCTGCGGACTCAGCAAACTCTACGCCGCCAAACTCGGTGGAGATGTCCGGATTTCCGCCGACGTGCTGGTGCCCGCCGATGGCGCGAACCTCACGGAGGCGGGTCCATTCTTGCGCTCC
>CAIRBY010000989.1 GCA_903876865.1 uncultured Acidobacteriia bacterium | reverse complement strand
CGCAAACGCGGCGAATGCCGCCTGGGTGAAATCCATCCGCGAATCGAGCCCGCCGCCGCCGTAAAATCCGCGCTTCGGGTCGGAGCGATAGAAATCGTGAAGCACTCTCGTCACCACGATGCTCTTGTGCTCGTTCACCTCGTGCTCGAATAGCCCCATGGCATAGGTGCTGGCATCGAACATGAGGTGCCGTCCCACCAGCCCGCTGGAATTCGCGATGCCGGAAAGCAGCAGCAACCGCGGCGTTTCCGCACCGTTCGCACACAGCGCCACCGCCTTCGTACGCTGCCGCACTTCCTTTCCTGCGCGGTTGAAGTAGATCACCGCGGTGGCTCGCCCCTTCTTGTCCGTCTCGATCTTGCGCACGTAGGCTTCGGGCCGGATCTCGCACTTGCCCGTCTTTTCAGCCAGCGGAATCAGCGCCGCGAGTGTGCTCGATTTCGCGTTAATCTCGCACCCGAACGCCTCGCAGTATCCACAATGCGTACAAGCGGCGCGCCCTTGATAGGGCTGCGAGAGCACGGCCACCGGCGCCGGGAACGGATGCAGGCCCAACCGCCTCGCGCCCCGCTCGAGCAACACGCCCGACGACTTCACCGGCATCGGCGGCAGCGGATATGGCTTCGACCGCGGTCCGTCAAATGGGTTGGAACCCGCCAGTCCGGAGATTCCGAGTTCCCACTCGGCCTTCGTATAGAACGGCTCCAGTTCCTCGTACGTGATCGGCCAGTCCGCCAGACTCGCGCCCGCGATCGCCCCCAGCGTGCTGCGCTCGCGGAAATCCTCCGGATGAAAGCGCCAGTAGTTCGCCGTGAAGTGAACCGACCCGCCGCCCACCAGCCGCGCATACCCCGCCGCCATGTGCGGCTTCGCGGTCTCGTCCGCGGTCTTGCGGAACGTCTGCGGCTGTTTGGCTTCACCGTTGACCAGCGCCCCGCGAAACACGACATCGACTTCATCGTGCGTGAAATCCTTCGCCTTCAGATGGGGCCCCTGCTCCAGCACCACCACACGCAGGCCCGCGGCGGCAAGTTCCTTCGCCATCACACCGCCCGCCGCGCCGGCGCCGATCACCACGAAATCGACTTCGTCCGAAGGACGGTAGCTGACACTCATTGCGCCGCCTCCCTGTCGTAGTAACCGAACGGCGGCATGTACATGTGCTCTTCCTGAATCCCCAGTAGTTTCGCGGCCGCCCCGTTGCGATTGCCTCCGTGCTTCGGATGGCCGAAGAAACCGAGGATCGTATGCTGCCGCAAGGTCGCAAAGAACTCGGTCTTTTCGAAATCCGAGACCAGTGCGTGGCCCTCCTCCGGTTTCAGCGCCGCAATCGAAACCGAACCCGGAAACAGCCGCTTTCTCCGCGCCTGCACATCGGCGAGCCCGCTCCGATACGCCGCTACCATTGGCTTGTCGAAGCCGGCCAGCGCGCCATCGATGAACCAGATCACGCCCGCCTCCTTCGCACCGGGCGTGCGGTCGGCGGGCAGAATGATCTCCGCCAGCGCTTCGACCTCGGCCGCCGTGGCGGCGTCGAAATGCCGGTACTCTCCGGAACTCTGCGCGCGCAGTGCGCCTGCCCAACAGGCCGAAGCGAGCATCCAGTCTCGTCGCGTGATTCCATGCATAGTGAGATCCAGTCTACCGTGGTCGCGTTCCGCTGACGATCCACACCTCGGCCGGGAAGCTCATCCCGCCATCCGTGGCGTATTCACGCAGCCCTTCGATCGCTTCGGCTTTCAACTGCGCCAACGCATCCGGCGGCAGAGTCGCGAGTCTTTCACGCAGCTTGTCGGACATCTCGCAGCGCAGCGTCCAGACCTCCTCCGCCGTAAGTGCGACCGTCATCGCGAATCGCAGCAGCCGCTCCTCCGGAGAAGCCACGCCCGCTTCCGCAAAGATCTCCCGCAGTTTGCCGGGAGTGGCAAAACGGAACGTGTCCGGCGCATCCGGCGGGAGTACTTCCGGTGCGATATACCGGTCCACAACTCGCGGCACCAGGCTGAGGAACGGACTGAATTCGGCGAAGTGCCACACGGCCATCGCGAGTCTCCCGCCAGGCTTGAGCACCCTCAGCATCTCGCGCACCGCAGCCACAGGCGCGGGGAAGTACATCGCTCCGAAGCGGCTGACCGCGGCATCGAAGGTGGCATTTGGAAACGGCAGCTGATCCGCGAACGCGACATCGAATGCCGCGTGCCCCAGCCTCAACCGGTCCGCCTCGCGCCGCGCCGCCGCCACCATCTCCGCCACCGGATCGATCCCGCACACCCTGCCGTCCGCCCCCACCAGGGCGGCGATGCTCAACGCCGGCTCACCGGGACCGGCGCCCACATCCAGCACCGCAGAGCCGCGACCGATCGCCGCAGCCTCCACCAGAGCCAGTGTCGCGGGCGCGAACATCTTCCCGATGATGTCGCGATGCTTCTCCCAGTACTTTGCCGCCGCGCTCCACGGTTTGAGCAATTCCTCGTCAGGCTGCGCCATGAGTGCAGTATACCCGCGCCTGCCGCTGATCAGCCGACCTATTGCAGCCCGTTTAGTAGAAAGTCGAATACGTCGTAGTTCCTCAACTGCCGCGAGAGCGCAAGCTCCGCATACCGCTCGTTCAAGGGCCGCGAGAACATCAGATACACGCTGCGATCCGCCAATCCGCCATGCGAACGCAATCGCATTCCGCCCAGCGTCGAAAGATCGAGCGTCGCCTTACTCTTTCCCAGCACCGTTCCGCGATCGCCCGTCACAATCAGATCGCCGATCCGGTCCGCAGGCAACTCGAAGGTCTTGGCTGCCGGCTCCCGGCTCAACACCAACTCCACTCCCTGCTGCTGATAGAGCAACCTCATCGCCCCCGTCGCGGAGACCCCTGGCTGCAGAAAGACCGTCGCGTAGGAACCCAGCGCACCATGGTGCTGCACGTACGGGTCCGTGATCGGCAGAATCACCTTCGTCTTGCCTGCGCCATACTGCCGGTCCAGCACGTCCTGCAGGAACACCACGCGCGGCGCCCCTGCAGCATCCGACTTGTCATTCATGCCGTGATCCGCCGTGATCGCGAGGGTCGCGCCCAACGCCGCCATCCGCCCCAGCGCGCGGTCGATCCCCACATAAAACTCGTTCGCCTCCCGCGAACCCGGCGCGTACTTGTGCTGCACGTAATCGGAGAGCGAGATGAATAACAGGTCTGGCTTCTCCCGCTCCAGCACGCGAATGCCTGCCTCCAGCGCGAAGAGCGAAAGCTCAGCGGAGTAGGCATCCGGCAGCGGTTTGCCGGCATACGCCAGGCAATCCTCGATGCCGTTCTCCTGCTTCGTGCACTGCCCTGCCCTCTCCGCCGAGAAGGAAATGCCGTTGCGCAGATGATACGCCAGCATCTTCGTGAGTTTGTCCTTGGCCGTGATCGCTGCGACCTTCGCCCCCTGCTGCGAGAACTTCGCCAGGATGCTGTCCGCCCGCAGAAACTCCGGCCGGTCCATCATCGCCTCCTGCCCCGTCGCAGGATTCAGGAAGAAATTCCCGGAGATGCCGTGCACCGCCGGCGCCACACCCGTGATCACAGAGATGTTGTTCGGGTTCGTAAAACTGGGCATTGCACCCAACGCCGCGGAGACAAACCCCTCGGTCATGAACTTCCTGAAGTGAGGCAACAATCCGGCGGCGAGCGCGGCGTCGACATACGCCGGATCGCCCCCGTCGATCAACACGACAACCATCGGCGCCTTGGGCCACGCGTAGTCTTTTCCGTTGACCGTGATCTGGCCGGGGTGAGTCTTAGCCGCTTGCTCGCTATCCGCGCCGTGCAGCAACGCGGCGGCGAGAGCACCCGCAAGCAGCGCGCGCCCCCAACCGCCGCAACTCCGTCGAGACACCTTGCCTTACTTCCCTACCATCACGATGGTGAACGAACCGGGCACCGCTGCGCCCTGTCCTCCACGGCCTCCGCCGGGCGGCGGCTGCGGCGCCGGGCCGCGCTCCTGACTCATCGTCAGAATGTGCCCCGTCTTGCTATCGAACGCGATCGTGCGCGCGCCGTTCATGGTCTGGAGGTTCTGCTCCACTTCGAACGTGGTCGCGCTCTTCTCTTTGATCACGGTAAGCGTACCGTTGCCGTGCGTGCTGAAGGCTTCCTTGGTCTTCGGATTGAACGCCGCGCCATCCGAACCGCCGGCGAGCGGCAGGCTCGTGAAGACCTTGCCATCCTTCGCGCTCAAGATCACCATCATCGGCTGTGCCGGCTGGGCGGGCGGATTCCCCGAACTGCCGCACGCCGCAAACAGCACCTTGTTCTTAGCATCCAACGCCAATCCGTTGCACCGGCCCTTGTCCCCGAACGGATAGTGCGCCACTGCCTTCATCGTCTTGACATCGACTGCCGTGACGCTGCCCTGCGCGTCCTGCATCACCACGTACAGCATTCCTTTGCCATCGCCCACGCCCTGCTCCGGCACGCCGCCGAGCTCGATCTTGCCCAGCACGTCGCCGGTCTTGGAATCGATGACCGTCGCGTCCTTCGTCGGATGGCTGAACACATACACGCGCTGATTGAACGGGTCGAAGTAGATACCGTCCGGCTGCGCCGCTCCCACATCGATCGTCTTGATCAGCTTCTGCGTCTTCGTGTCGAACATCGAGACGGGCTTGCTGCTGGTGAAGCCGTGACCCGATTTTGGATCCACCGCCGCGCCGTTGCCGCCGATGCCCGCAATCTCTCCCGCCGGCTCCAGCGTGTCCAGATTGTAGATCGACAAGCGCGTCTGTACCCCACTCGCAGCCTGGCCTCCGCGCCGCGGAATGTAGACCCGGCGTCCGGCGACGTCGGCATAGATGTAATCCCAGCCGCCCTCTCCACCCACTTTGGCAGACTTAAGCACCTTGTAAGGGCCGGTCGATTGGGCCGATCCGAGAGGCGCGAACACGGCGATCGCCGCAAGCATCACGAAGCAAAACTGTCGCATAGGAATCCTTCCGGACCGAGTATACCAGCCGCGCACGCGCCTGACCCGCACCCTGCTTCGCCGTTCCGCGTGCCGCCCCGCTCCCCGCGCCTGCTAGCATGATTTTAATGGACGATCAGGAGATCTACGGCATCATCGGTGAGGAGGGCTTCACGCGTCTGGTGGCCGCCTTCTACGCGCAGATACCGCACGACGAAATACTCGGTCCGATGTATCCCGCGCGCGATCTCGCAGGCGCCGAGCAACGCCTCCGAGATTTTCTCGTGGTGCGCTTTGGCGGTCCGCCGCGCTATCTGGAACAACGCGGGCATCCCCGCCTGCGCATGCGCCACGCGCCCTTTGCGATCGATCAGTCCGCGCGCGACCGCTGGGCCGCGATGATGGAGAGAGCGCTCGAACAGGCCGCCTTCCCGGCCGAAGTCGATGCCGTGCTGCGCGAGTTTCTCTTAAACACCGCAACCTTCCTGATGAACCGCGCCCCGCAGTCCTGAGCGCCGGCGGCGACACGCGTAATTCGCCCCGTCACCACGTCCCGTATCCCCCGGCAACGCTCCGTCTATTTCTCCGACGCTTTCATCTTCTCGTAGGACTGCAGCATATCTTTGACGCGATCCTTCTTCACGAACGGCATGCGGAAAAATCGCTCCACCGCGCTGTTGAAGCGCGCCGATCGTCATACGGAATCATGTGCGTGGCATCGGGAAAGATGCACAACTGACTGTTGGGAATGTGGTGGTAGATCTCCAGCGTGTGTTCGTCGCGGATCAGGTCGTGATCGCCGGCCAGCACCAGCGTGGGCGCCGTGATCGCTTCCAGCGACTTGGCATCGATGTGCGGTTCGTCCAGCACCAGTTGCCCCACCTTCAACTCCCGCTTGCCCGCCGCCGTTTCGCGCTCTGCCGCCGGCACGCCGTTCAGCATCGTGTGCACCATATCGAACACTTCCTGGTAGACAGCGCTCGT
>CAIRBY010000988.1 GCA_903876865.1 uncultured Acidobacteriia bacterium | reverse complement strand
GATGGGCGAGGCCTTGAAATCGCGGCCCGGCTTGGTCATCTTGATCTCCGGCGCCTTATCGCGCTGGGCTTCGATGAAGTAGTCTTCGCTCAGGCGCACGTCCTCGCCGCCTTCAATGGCGGCGATGTGAAACTGCCCGTCCTTCACGATCGGCACCTTGGCGGTCAGCAGCGAGCCTTCGCTGGCTTTGAGCGTGACTTTGGAGCCATCGTCCATGATGAGGACGCCGCTTGCGAGCGGTTTGTCGGTGGTGATGGCGATATCGGCCACCGTGCCCTGCACGGCGCGCAGATCGCCGCCGGGATCTTCCACCGCGTCCGGCAAACCGAGCCACGCGGGGAAGTGATAGGTCACTTTGATCTTCTTCACGCCGGGCAGATCGACCACGTTCAATTTGAAAATGTCGCTCTTCACGCCGCCGGCTTCGATGTAATACGAAAGCGTCTCGGGCACGCCCGCGATCAGGAACTGATAGGCCGTGCCGCCGGGTTCCGTGCCCATTTCCGCCTGCTCCCACTGCGAGGCGCTGGAGTATTTGGCGAAGAAGCGGACCTTGGGCGCGCTGAAGCCTTTGAGCCGCGCCGTGATCACCTGATCCGAACGCTTGCGCACGGTGCGGTTGCCGGGCTCCACCTGAATTGCGTAGAACGGTTTGCTGATGCCCTTGGGAAGTCCGGCCCAGAGAAGGCCCGTGCCATAGCCGAGGAAGCCCGGACCGGAGGTGCCGAGCCAGACGAGCGCGAGCACGGCCACGATCGCGGCCGAGGAGAAGCCGGCCATCCAGGAACTCTTCGCGACTTCGGCGGGTTCGGCCTGTTTGGCCACGGCGAGCGTGTCCATTGCGAGCAGTTCCAGGAAGGGGTCCGTGGGGTTGCTCTCGGCGCGTTCGGTGAAGGTCAGCAGGCGCTCTTCGAATTGCGGATAGCGGGCTTCGGTACGCTGCGCCGCGTTGCGGCGGTTGAGACGGATTACGGGTATGATGAGCGCGGCCGCGATGGCGAGCGCCAGGCCGAGGAACAGGAACACGCGCGCGCCGATCACGCTCGAGTTGGAGAAGGCAAACTGATTGATGACCAGCACCGCCACCAGGGTCAGCAGCAATGCCGCGCCCGCCGTGACCGCGATGCCGCGCGTGAGCGCGATCAGCCGCAGCCGGCGTTCGATGGTGCCCAGATACTCGCCCAACAGGTCTAAAGGTTTCATCCCGCCGCCTCTTGATCCACTGATAGATGTTGATTGCCCAATACGGATTCCGCTACTGCCAGCAACAGGGCCGCCAGCATCACATACCACCACAGACTGACCGGTTTGGATTCATCGCCGGCCGCGCTACCCTCGCCCGCATTCCCTTGGGCTGTATTCTGCCACAATGCGAGGTTGTCCGGGGAAGCCGGAGTCAGGTCGCTCTCATGCCGGTCGGCATTCACGGCCACCAGTTCGTTGCGCCCGTTGGGGCGGCGGATATCGTAGAAGCCCGCCATATTGAACTGGATGTTCTGCGCCTTGGTGGCCTCTTCCAGGCCGAGGGCGCGCTCGCCCTTGGGGTCCAATACGTCCACCGCGGCGCCCTTCTCTTTGGAATCGCGCAACTCTTCGAAGGCGCCCACCAGGACGCTTGCGGGGCCTGCATCCAGGCGTCCCAGATAGCGCGCGGTCTGCTCGATGAAGGGCACGAAGGAGGCGTGGATGGGAAAATCGTTAGCTACGTTATCGAAGGACGAAGCGAAGACCAGAACGTGGCCCTCGCCCAACTGCTGATCGAGCAGCAGGGGTGTCTGATCGCTGAGCCGCGCCGCGATGCGGGCCGTGCCCGGCGTGACATGAATGGCTTGGTAGAACTTGACGCCTTCCCACTTGTCGTCTTTCAGAATGGATGGGTGCGAACTGTCCAGCCACGCGGTGGTCTGGAAGCGTTCGCCTTCGCGGCCGGCATAGCGCGCGGATTCGATGGCGTCGCCGGTGACGGGGACTTTGGCGCGGCCCACGGAGAGGTGGCCGAGCGCGATGAGTACGCTGCCGCCGGTGCGCACGTAATCGCGCAGGGAGTTTTCGAAGGCGGGGGGCACGGCGCCCACATCGCTCAGCACGACGAACGCGTACTTGCCGGGGGCGACGTTGGTGACCTGATCCACGGTGGCGGGGTCGATCGCAAAAGCCGATTGGCCGGAGGCTTCGAGCGCGGCTTTGAAATAGAGCAGGCCGCGGCTGCCGGGGGCATCCTGCACGAAGAGGGCGTGGCGGGGGTCGCTGCGCTCCACGGAGAAGTAGAAGGCGTCGTCGGCGGGCAAAGTGTCCGCCATGTCCACGCGGACCTCGCCTTTATTGCGGCCGTAGGGGACTTCGAGGGAGAGGAACTCGACGGTGGCGCGGCCGTTCTCCGGCACTTCCACCTGCTTAGTTTCGGTGACGCGTCCGTTCAACAGCAGCGAGACGGAGCGGGTGGCCTTCTTGTTGCCGAAGCCGGCGATGGTGGCGAGGACGCGGGTCTTCTTGCCATCGTAGACGCGGCGCGGGGCGACCACGTTTTCCACGGTGAAGTTGGGGATCTCTTTGGCGTCGATGGGGTGCGGGTGGAGTTGCACGCCGGCGCTGAGGCGGAGGTCGTTGAAGTTGGCGGGCCAGCCGGTCTGCTGCATGTCGCTATAGAGTTCGAGGGCGAGTGGCAGTTTGAGGGATTGCGCGGTGGCGCGCAACGAGCGCGAGAGTTCGCCGAAGGCGGTGCGCGTGTCGCCGGCTTCGATGGCGTCCACGCCGGCGTTGAGCGAATTGTGATCGTCGGTGACTTCGCTCATCACCTGCACGCGCGAGCCGAAGCCGAGGACCTGTGCGCGCTGTCCCACGCCGAGCCCCGCAATCACGGCTTTGGCGGCGGTTTTGGCCTGTTGCAGCCTGGTGCCGGAGCGCATGCTGAGCGAGTTATCGATGGCGAGGATGTGGACCTCGCCGGCGCGCTTGGAAGCGAGTACGGTCTGGCGCACATACGGGTGCGCGAAGGCCAGCACCAGCAGCGCAACCAATAGCGAGCGCAGGGCGAAGAGCAGCAGGTAGCGCAGGCGGCGGTGCTTGATCGAACTCTGCGTGCGCTTCTCAAAGAACATCAGCGAACCGAAGGGCAGGGGCGTGGTCTTGTGCTTGCGCAGCAGGTGCAGCCAGACCGGCAGGCCAAGCGCCACCGCGCCGGCCAGGAACCATGGAGTGAGGAAGCCCATCGGCTAGAGCCGCCCTTTGCGAACCTGCAGATACTCGCGCAGCCCTTCATCGAGCGGGCGGCCGGTATCCATCAGAAAGTAGTCCATGCCCGCGCCGCGGACCTTGGAGGCGAGCGCTTCGATGTGCGAATCGATGCGCTTGCGATACTCATTGCGCGCGTACTCGGGCGAGACTTCGAGCGAGTGCACGGTATCTTCCATGTCGTAGAGCAGCACCGGGTCCTTGAACGTGGGCTTGATCTCCTGCGGGTCGAGCAGGTGAAAGAGAATGACTTCGTTGCCGTGAAAGCGCAGCGGTTCGACGGTCTTGACGATGACCTCGGGGTCCTCGTAAAAATCCGACATCACGATCACGATGCCGCGGCGGTGGAGGAAGTTCTGAAAGTGCACGAACGGTTTGGTGAAATCCGTATGCGTGCCGGGTTCGGCCTTCTCAATGGCGTGCAGCAGGCGGAACATCTGCCCCTGGCGGGTGGAGGGCGCGATGTAATTCTGCACTTCGTCATCGAAGACGATCAGTCCGGTGGCGTCGCGCTGCGTGTTGGCCATGTAGCAGAGCGAGGCGGCTACGAAGCGGGCGTAATCGAGCTTGGTGACTTTGGTGGAACCGTACCCCATGGAGGCGGAGGTATCGAGCAGGATCAGCAGTTGCGAGTTGGTCTCGCCCTCGTAGCGCTTGAGGTAGCAGCGGTCCGTGCGCGCATAGACGTTCCAATCCACGTGGCGCAGATCGTCGCCCTCGGCATAGGCGCGGTATTCGGCGAACTCCTGGGAGAAGCCGAAATCGGGCGAACGGTGGAGGCCGTTGACGAAGCCATCGACGACGGTCTTGGCCACCAAATCCAGACTGGAAATGGAGGCCAGGACGGACGGATCTAGAAAGCGCTGTAGCATTCGATCCTCGCGGCCGGGCGCTAATCGCGCGGCGCCGGTTTGTTCTCCAGAATGCGCTTGAGAATGTCGTCCTGCTTCAGGCGGTCGCTTTCGGCGTGGAAGTTGAGCAGCACGCGGTGACGCAGCACGGGAATGTAGAGCGAGCGCACGTCTTCATAGGTCACGTGGTAGCGGCCCTTCATCAGCGCCTTGGCTTTGGCGGCGAGCACGAGGAACTGGGCGGCGCGCACGCTGGCGCCATAGTTGACGTACTTCTTGACGAAATCTGGCGCGGTCTCATCGCTGACGCGGGTGGCGCGCACCAGATCGACCACGTAGCGGGCCACGCTGGCGCCGATGGGCACCATGCGCACGAGCTGCTGGAAGTCCACGATCTCCTGCGCGTTGGTGACCGGGTCTGCATAGGCCACGGTGGTGACGGTGGTGAGATCCACGACCTTCATTTCCTCTTCGGCGGTGAGGTAATCGAGCACCGTGTTGAAGAGGAAGCGGTCCAACTGGGCTTCGGGCAGCGGATAGGTGCCTTCCAGTTCGATGGG
>CAIRBY010000987.1 GCA_903876865.1 uncultured Acidobacteriia bacterium | reverse complement strand
GCCTGCATGCGGGCGAGGGCGGGGGGAGCGATGCGGATTTCGGTGGAGGCGTCCGCGATGGCTGCGATTTGGGAGAGCGGCAGAGGTTGTCCGCTGAGTTCGATCATTCTGGATGCATGATAGCTAGCTCTGGCGCAACGTTGAAGAGCGAATCAACGGTAGAATGGTGATATGGCAATTGAATCCACTGTTTTATTGGATGAACTCGGCAGAAACCTGCTGCTGGCGCTACAGGAAGACGCGCGGCTGAGTTATGCGGAGTTGGGAAGGCGGATCGGGCTGTCTCCGGCGGCGACGGCGGAGCGGCTGCGGCGGATGGAGGAGGCGGGAATCATCACGGGGTACCGGGTGGAGATCGACCGGGAGGCGCTCGGGCTGCCGGTGCTCGCGATAGTGCGGATGAGTTGCGACGGGGCGAAGTACCGTCCGTTCCTGAAATTTGTGAAGGGGATGGAGAACGTGATGGAGTGCCACCATGTGACGGGCGGCGACGCGTTCATTTTGAAAGTGGTGGCGGGCAGCGTGGGGGAGTTGGGGAAGCTGGTGGAGAAGCTGCTGGATTTCGGAGTGCCTACGACGAGCATCGTTTTCAGTTCGGTGGTAGAGGGCAGAAAGTTGAAGGTGAGCGAGTGAAACGGCTTCCCGGCGCGGGTCCGCCCGGTGTAGGCTGTAGGAATAGTTTTTCCGAGGGAAGGAGTGAGGCATGAGTAGAGTTCGAGTTCTGGTGGGCACGCGGAAGGGCGCGTTCATTCTGAGTGCAGACGGCAAGCGGCAGGAGTGGAAGATCGACGGACCGCATTTCGGGGGCTGGGAGATTTACCACGTGAAGGGTTCGCCGGCGGACCCGAACCGGCTGTACGCCTCGCAATCGAGCGGCTGGTTCGGACAGTTGATTCAGCGCTCCGACGATGGCGGCGCGAGCTGGGCTCCGATGGGAAACAAGTTTCTCTACGAGGGCGCGGTGGGCACGCATCAGTGGTATGACGGCACACCGCATCCGTGGGAGTTCAAGCGGGTGTGGCATCTGGAGCCGTCACTGACCGACCCGGATACGGTCTACGCCGGAGTGGAGGATGCGGCCATTTTCCGCAGCTGTGACGGGGGGCAGAACTGGAACGAACTGACGGGGCTGCGCGGGCACGGCACGGGATCGCAGTGGATGCCGGGCGCGGGCGGAATGGGGCTGCACACGATCCTGCTGGACCCGCAAGATCCGCGGCGGATCTTCGTGGCGATTTCGGCGGCGGGCGCGTTTCGCACGGACGATGGCGGGGTCACGTGGAAGCCGATCAATCGCGGGCTCAAGTCGGAGCACATGCCGGACCCGACGGCAGAAGTGGGGCACTGCGTACACCGGATCGCGATGCACGCGTCGCGGCCGAACACGCTGTTCATGCAGAAGCACTGGGACGTGATGCGGAGCGACGACGCGGGCGATTCGTGGCACGAGGTGAGCGGCAATCTACCGACGGACTTCGGGTTCCCGATCGACGTGCACGCGCACGAGCCGGAGACGGTGTACGTGGTGCCGATCAAGAGCGACGGCGAACATTATCCGCCGGAGGGGAAGCTGCGCGTATACCGGAGCCGCACGGGCGGCAACGAGTGGGAGGCGCTGACGAACGGGCTGCCGCAGAGCGATTGCTACGTGAATGTGCTGCGCGAGGCGATGGCGGTGGATTCGCTGGATTCGTGCGGGATTTATTTCGGCACGACGGGCGGGCAGGTGTACGCGTCGAGCGACGGGGGCGATCACTGGGAGGCGATTGCGCGGGATCTGCCGGCGGTGGTGTCGGTGGAAGTGCAGACGCTGGCATGAGTCGGGTGGCGGCATGATTCGGATTGTGTTGCCGGCGCATTTGCGGCTGCTGGCGAAGGTCAGCGGGGAGGTGTTGCTGGAGGTGGAGGGCGCGGCGACGCAGCGGTCTGTGCTGGATGCATTAGAGGCGCGGTATCCCATGTTGAGCGGCACTACGCGGGACCATGTGACGAAGGTGCGGCGTCCGTTCATCCGGTTCTTTGTGTGCGGGGAGGACTGGTCGAACGAGGCGGCGGACCGGGCGCTGCCGGAGGCGGTGGCGAACGGGAGCGAGCCGTTTCTGCTGGTGGGGGCGATTTCGGGAGGATGAGGCTGGAGGAGATTACATTTCAAGTCGAGCGCGACGAGGCATCAGGGTGGTTCGTGGCGTGGTGGGACGATTCGAACGGATCGGGCGGCATCACGACGCAGGGGCAGGATCTTCGCGAGTTGCAGGAGCAGATCCTGGGGGCGGTTGCCGCGCATTTTGACGAAGGCGCAGTTCCGCGCCGGATCCGGATTCACTTCGTGAGCGATCCGATACTCGAGAAGGCGTAGGTCTTCGGCGGGATTAAGGCTGGAGAGGCGGGAGGGCGCGGGCAGGTTCAGGCATGCCTCACCAAGGCGATTAGAGGGGCAGATGGCGGCGGGGCGCGCCGCGGCTGGGAAGGGCAAGCTGAAGCATGCCCCACCGAAGCTGGCTGGGTAAGAGTTGGCAATAGACCAGAGGCTGGCAGAGTCAGGGTGTGCAAGAACGAGGCTGGCTGGGTGAGAGTGGGCAACAGTCCAAGGCTGGCAAGGTAAGGGAGTGCAAGAGCAGGGCTGAGCTGGATCAGGGAGTGCGGGGCTGGTCAGGCGGATTTGATTTCGGTCCAGATGCGGTCGCGGAGGCGTTGGGTGGCGGGGTCGAGGGTTTGGGGCCATTCGCCGCGGGCGAAGACTTCGGGGGGCGGGTAGAGGGTCTCGGTGCGGCGGACGGCATCGGGGAGCAGGGCTACGGCGGCGGCGTTGGCGGTGGCGGTGCGGGTGGCCGTCACGATCTGGGCGGAGACGGCGGGGCGGAGCAGGTAATCGAGGAAGCGGTGGGCCAATTCGACACGGCGGCTTTCGCGCAGGATCACGGCGCAATCGCAGTAGAAGGGGAAGCCCTCGGCGGGGTAGACGAAGGCAAGCTGCGGGGCGGAATCGATGGCCTGCTGGGCGGTGGTGCTCCACAACTGGGCGGCGAGGACGTCACCGGCAACTAACTGATCGCGGACTTCGGCGTTGATATAGGCGCGGAGCAGGGGCTTCTGCGCGATGGCTTCGCGTTCGGCGCGGCGGAGATCGGCGGGCGCGGTGGCGCTGAAACCGAGGCTGAGTTTCTTGAGGCAGGCGCCGAGCATATCCTCGGGATCGTCGAGCATGGTGAGGCGTCCCTTGAGGGCGGGGCTCCAGAGATCGGCCCAACGGGCGGGCGGCGGAGAGAGGGAGCGGTTGTAGACGATGCCGGTGCCGTTCCACATATAGGGCACGCCGTTAGAGAGAGCGGGGTCCCAGGAGGGGGCGCGGAAACGCGGGTCGAGGTGGTTGAGGTTGGGCAAAAGGCCGTGCTGCAGCGGCGCGATGAGGCCGTTGGCGCGCATGGGCGCGAGGCGGTTGTGGGTGGGGAAGACGATGTCCCAACCCGAGTTGCCGGTGACCACTTTGGCGAGCATCTCTTCATTGCTCTCATAGGTCGCATAGCGGACGCGGACGCCGCATTCGCGTTCGAAGGCGGGGACGGTTTCGGGCGCAATGTAGGAAGACCAGTTGTAAACATTGAGGCGCGGGCGGGGATCGCGCACGCATGCCGTGAGACCGGCGGCGCCGAGGATGAAGTAGCGGCGGTTCATGTTTTGCGCACCCGTTCGCTGATGAGGATGAGCGCGCCGAAGACGACGGTGATGAGGGCGCTGATGGCGTTGATGACGGGGCTGGCGCCGCGGCGGGCCATGGCGTAGATGACCATGGGGAGGGTTTCGGAATCGACACCGGCGACCATGCTGGTGATGACGTAATCGTCGAAGGAGACGGTGAGGGCCAGCAGGGCGGCGGCGAGGATGCCGGGGGCGAGGGCGGGCAGGGTGACATACCAGAAGGCCTGCAGGGGGGTGGCGCCGAGATCCATGGCGGCCTCTTCGAGGGCGGGGCTGACGGTGCGGAGGCGGGCGGAGACGACGATCACGACGTAGGCGAGGGAGAAGGCGACGTGCGCGATCACGACGGTGTAGAGGCCGAGTTGCCAGTGGAGCCAGCGGAAGGCGAATTGGAAGAGGGCGAGGAGGGAGACGCCGGTGACGATTTCCGGGGTGACGAGCGAGAGGTAGAGCGCGCCGGTGAGGGTGCGCGAGTTGCGCTTCCAGAGTCCATAGGCGCAGAGGGTGCCGAGCACGGTGGCGAGGGCGGTGGCCCAGAGCGCGATCACGATGCTGTTCCAGGCGCCTTCGAGAATCTGCGGGTCGCGGAAGATGGCGGCGTACCAGGTGAGGGAGAGGCCTTCCCATCTGGTGAAGCGCGAAGAGTTGAAGCTGAAGAGGGCGAGCGTGAGCAGGGGCAGGTGGAGGAAGGCGTAGAAGGCCACGGCGTAGGCGGCGAGCCAGCGTTTCATGCGAGGGGCTCGCTTTCGCGGCGCAGGAAGGCGATCAGGAGCAGGGTGACGATCAACATCAGGGCGATGGAGACGGCGGCGCCGAAGGGCCAATCGCGCGCGGTGGTGAACTGGTTTTGGACGAGGTTGCCGACGAGCACGGTGCGTCCGCCGCCGAGCAGGTCCGGGGTGAGGTAGGCGCCGAGACAGGGGATGAAGACGAGGATGGAGCCGGCGACGATGCCGGGGCGGGCGAGCGGAACGACGACGCGGAAAAGGGTGGCGAGGGGGCGCGCGCCGAGATCGGCGGCGGCTTCGACGAGCGAGGGATCGAGGCGTTCGAGGGTGGCGTAGATGGGCAGCACCATGAAGGGCAGGTAGCCGTAGACGAGGCCGAGGAGCACGGCGCCATCGTTATAGAGGAGGGGGAGCGGGGCGTGGATGAGGCCGAGGGCCTGGAGCACGGTGTTGACGAGGCCGGTATCGCGGAGGAGGAAGATCCAGGCGTAGGTGCGGACGAGGAAGCTGGTCCAGAAGGGCAGCATCACGAGTTGCAGATAGAGGGTCTTGAAGCGGGCGGCGCGCGAGATGAAGAGCGCGGCGGGGAAGGCAAAGACGAGGCAGAGGGCGGTGGCGGCGAGGGCGATGGCGAAGGAGCGGGCGAGGATCACGAGGTAGAGGGGATCGAAGAGGCGCTGGTAGCTTTCGGCGGTCCAGGGCGGGGCCACGCCGACATAGACGCGGGTGAGGAAGCTGTAGGCGAGGACGATGGCGAAGGGCGCGAGGAAGAGGAGCGCGAGCCAGAGCCAGGCGGGGAGGAGGAAGGAGGTGCGGAGTTTCATGGCAGGCTCAACTCGTCGGCGGGGTTCCAGGAGACGTGGACGGTCTCGCCGGCTTGGAAGCGGACTGCGGCGCGGGGCAGTTGAGCCACGGCAGTTTCGCCGGTGGAGAGGCGGAGCAGGATCTGCACGCAATCGCCGAGGAAGACGGTGGCGGTGACGGTGGCGGTGAGGCCGGGGGCTTCACGGGAGACGGTGAGGCACTCGGGGCGGATGGCGGCTCCGGCGATCCAATTGACGGCGCCGAGGAAGCCGGCGACGAAGCGGGTGCGCGGACGGAGGTAGACGTCTTCGGGCGTACCGGTCTGTTCGATGAGGCCTTCGTTCATGACGGCAAGCTGGTCCGACATGGAGAGCGCCTCCTCCTGATCGTGGGTGACGAGCAGGAAGGTGATGCCGGCCTGGCGCTGGAGGGCTTTGAGTTCGAGGCGCATCTGCTTGCGCAGTTTGGGATCGAGGGCGGCGAGGGGCTCATCGAGCAGGAGCACATCGGGCTGGAGCACGAGGGAGCGGGCGAGGGCGACGCGCTGGCGTTCGCCGCCGGAGAGTTGGGCGGGGCGGCGCTCTTCCTTGCCGGTGAGGCCGACGAGGGCGACGGCTTCGCGGACGCGGCGTTCGATTTCAGGGACGCGGTGGCGCTTGAGGCCGAATTCGATATTGGCGCGGGCGGTGAGGTGGGGGAAGAGGGCGTAGTTCTGGAAGACGGTGCTGACGTTGCGTTCGTAGGGAGGGTGGTGGTTGACGGGCTCGCCATTGAGCAGCACATCGCCGGAGGTGGGCTGTTCGAAACCGGCGATGAGGCGGAGGGTGGTGGTCTTGCCGCAGCCGGAGGGTCCGAGGAGGGAGAAGAAGGCGCCGCGCGGGATGGAGAGCGAGATGCTCCGCACTGCCTGCTGGCCGGGAAAGTGCTTGACCAGATTGCGGAGTTCGAGGATCGGCGGCATGGATTACTAGAGATGGTAGCGCAGGAGAGGGGAGGCTAAGATTGTGGTTGACTCTGACGTTGGGTGAGGCCTGAGGATGGGGTTGGAGAGGCAGTCCGGGTGAATATTCAAGAGTTCGCAACACTGGCCGGCGTGACGGTGCGCGCGCTGCATCACTACGACCGGTTGGGGCTGCTGAAAGCGCGGCGGACGCCCTCCGGGTACCGCGTGTACGAAGAGCGGGAACTGGAGCGGCTGGAGCAGATTGTGGCGCTGAAGTTTCTGGGGCTGCCGTTGAAACAGATTGGCAGACTGCTGGACCGGACGGGTTTCGAATTGGCCGATGGGCTGCGGATGCAGCGCACGGTGCTGGAGCAGAAGCGGCGGTTATTGGATCGCGCGATTCAGGCGATTCGGGCGGCGGAACACTCCATCGAACCCGGAAGGCGGGCGGAGAGCGCGCTGCTGACAAAAATTATCGAGGTGATCGAGATGCAAAACGACAACAGTTGGAGCGAGAAATACTACAGCCCGGAGGCGCGGGAGAAGATCGCGGCGCGGGCGAAGGAGTGGACGCCGGAGTTGCAGGCGGAGGTCTCCAAGAAGTGGATGGACCTGTTCGCGGAGGTAGAGGCGCTGCTGGCGGAAGACGCGGCGGCGGATCCGGCGGGCGAGAAGGCGCAGGCGCTGGGCGCGCGGTGGAAAGAGTTGGTGAAGGGCTTCACGGGCGGCGACGCACAAGTGGGCGCGGGGCTCAACAAGCTCTACGCGGACCGTCCCAACTGGCCGGCGCAGGCTAAGGAGCAGATGGCGCCGTTCGGGAGTCCGCGGGTGTGGGAGTTCATGGGGCGGGTCATGAAGTGCGGGCTGTAGTTTCGGCGGGGTGAATGAGGGGATAGTCGCGCGGGCCGCTGCCGGCTTCGAGAGAGGCGAGGATCGCCTGCCCCGCTGTGTGAAGGCTCGCGGTATCGAGGCCTTCGCAGGCGGGGAGGGAGGCGGAGAGTTTGTGCAGCCCCTTGCGGAGTTGGCGGATGGCGCCCACGGGGTTGCCGCGCTCGCGGTGGTAGAGGGCGACGGCGAAGTGGATGAGGGCCTGGAGGAAGAGGCGGCGCGGACCGCGTTCGGGGGTCCACAGCTCTTCCCAGACTTCGTGGCATTCGAAGTAGCGGCGATTGTTAAATAATTCGATTCCGCGGGCCAGAGCCTCTTCCTGTGCCATTCAGCGCCATCATAGCAGCGGCGATTGGCTAAGATGATGGAGATGCGCGTGGCACTGATTCTGGCGTTGGCGGGAGCGATGCCCGGTTGGACGCAGAGCATCATGAACACGACCCGGGCGGCGAACGCGCTCGGGCTGGTGGAGCGTGCGCAGCCGGGCGAGCGGGTGTTGCGCTGCGACGTTTCGCAGATGCGGCCGACGCTGAATTACAGCTTCCGTTTCCAGGCGGGCTACAACGTGACGGTGCCGATGAACCAGTACCTGGGGAAGGGGCACTTCTGGTCGATTGTGACGCGGATTACGGCGCGCGCAAAGGGCGCGAAGCCGGTGTTTCTGGGGGCGCGCATCCCGCTGCCGGAGGTGCCGAAGACGAGCGTGGAGTTGCGGGTGGGCGGCGGCTACCTGTTGGGGGAGGGCACGTACGACGTGCGCTGGCTGATGCGCGACGATACGGGCAGGGTGTGCCGGAAGAGCTGGCAGGTGGATGTGCATCCGAACCGGGGCGAGCGGAGCGTGCAGGTGGCGATGCCGCCGGCGACGGTATGGGAGCTGGGGTTGCGCGGGGCGCGAGTGCTGCCGCAGGCGACGGACGATGCCGCGCCGCAGCGGCTCACGATTTTCCTGCACGCGGCTCCGGTTTCGACACGGCGGACGCGGATGCGGCCCAACGACATGGTGACGCTGATGAGCACGGTCTCTTCGCTGCTGGAGCGGATGCCGGTGAAGGGCGTGCGGCTGGTGCTGTTCAACCTGGAGCAGCAGAAAGAACTTTACCGCAAAGAAGATTTTCACCTGAGCGATATGCCGGAGATTTCGGCGGCGATGAACAGCATCGAACTGGGGCTGGTGGATTACCAGGTGCTGAAGAACAAGCACGGCCATGTGGACCTACTGGCGGGGCTGGTCAATCAGGAACTGGCGGAGCGGGAGAAGGGCGACGTGGTGCTGTTCATGGGGCCGATGGCGCGGTTCTCCGACCACGTGCCGGCGGCGGTTTTGGAGAAGCCCGCAGCCAAGAGTCCGCAGTTCTACTACTTTCAAATTGCGCCGCTGTTCCGGGGCGAGGTGGTGCTGCCGGATTCGATCACGAGCGCGGTGGGGCGCCTGGGCGGCAAGACGATGGTGATTCACAACCCGGGCGAGTTCGCCAAGGCGATCGAGCGGGTGGAGAAGAACCGGTAGCGGCTACTTCGCGGGG
>CAIRBY010000986.1 GCA_903876865.1 uncultured Acidobacteriia bacterium | reverse complement strand
GATCCCTACCCCTACGACGGGAGCACCGGCATCATGCAGCAACTCTGGTTCATCACCTGGTGCCAGGACAATGCCTGTACCGGCATGCCCTACGGAGCCGATTCCTATCTGTATGGCTACGGCTCCAACGGCAACCGGACTACCATCTACCTGTTCCGGGTCGCGAAGAATATCGCCTCCATACTCGACCCGAGCCAGTATCAGTGGTACAGCGTTGCCAACTACTCGCCCACCAATACCGGCAACGGCGCCAGTGGGAACTGGACCAGTACCCAAGCCAGCGCCACGAATCTGTGGAGCACGGTATCGCTCGGCAGTTGGCCTGCCGTGGACCACAACAGCCCGCTTACCAACTGGGGAAAACTCGATTCCGCGCCTGCCTATCTTTGCAGCTCAACCGCATGCTCACTGACGTTCCTGACCACGTACAACAACTTCGCCAGCAATTTCGTGGTCACCTCGCCGGCGCCTTGGGGTCCCTTTAGCGCGACCACGAGCGTCGGTTCCAGGCCCAATGGCCAGGCATATAACTTCTGGGCGCTCCTCCCCTGGACCGCGAGCGCCAGCGGCAGCAACGTGAGTGTAATTACAGACTATTCCGACTACATGTGGGGAACCCAGTTCTCGATCACCGCCTCCACCATCAGCACTCAGCCTATCCTCACCGTGGCGAATACGTTTCCCACGCCATGGACGGGCACCGTCAGCATTGCGATATTCAATGCGACCGGGTGTTGGGCGGCGCTCAATGGAGGCTCGGGAGTCGCGGCGAGTTACTACGGTCCGAATCAGATCCAACTGCTGAGCGGACACAGCACGGCGGGGTGTTCAGGTAGCGTGACCGGAAGCCCCTACTGGCAAAGTGGCGCGACCGGTTCCTCGCAATACCACCAGAACCTGACTCTGCTTCCCGCACCCGCTGCACAGGGCGCCGTGGCCACCGGAGGCGCCGGAACTAAGTTCACCATGGGACCTGTCGCGAATGCCTTGCCCAGGAACGGCTTGCACTATTACTTCGATTTCTACGACCACAAAGGCAATACCGGTTATCTGCCGCTGGCGACTTTCGATCAGGCCCGGGCGGTGAACCACGCCACCTGTACGAATGCGGCGAATTGCACCTATGGCGCATTGCCGGTCGCGGCCCTATCGATGTGTTACAACGCCTATTACACCGGCTGCGGATTTCCCCAATACTCCAATGCGTGGCAATCCAACGGAATCTACATTACTCCCTACTCGAATTACGTGAACGGACTGACCTTGATGGACCTTACTGGTAACAATGTCCAGCCTGCCCTGTTTTCCAGTGACCAGCCTTGGACAGTCAGCACGGTGGTCCAGTTCTCCAGTGCCAGTACCGGATTCCGCTGGTTTGGCGCCGGTGGTTCGAATGGTGCCAGCGGGTTTTTCTTCTGGACCGCCTCTGGCACGGGCGGGGCGGGCAGTCTCTGCGCCATCTGGATCACCAACTCAAATGTGAATCGGGGAGTCTGTTCCGCCGGCGGCCTCTTCACCGCTGGAGCCTGGACGCACGTAGTGATCACCAGGACCACGGGCGTGATCGCAGGCAGCGTGCACATCTACGTCAACGGCGTGGAGTCCCCCTCTTACAACACGTTTCTCTATGCCGGTGGAGGCTCGACCTCTCCCGTGTTGACGCCCGGTCCCGTGGTGCTTGGTGCCCAGCCAGGCAGCACGTATCAGGAACTCACCGGCAGTTTCTCCTCGTTTGGCATCTGGAACCGGGTGCTGACCTTGGCCGAAATCAAGCGCACTTATACCACGCTGAAAGCTCAGATGCTGCAACGCGGAATCACTCTGCCGTGATTCCTGCCGCGTGCGGCGGATGCCGCGGCGGAATGCTGTAAAGTGAAGCGATGCCCCCATTGGACCAGGCTCCGCCCCCGGCTCGCGTATCCATGGCTCGCGTATCCATGGCTCGCGTATCGATAACACGCGCCGCCCTCTGGTTCGTCGCGCTTAGCGTGCCCGCCGCCGTGGCAGCCTATTACCGCATCTTCAGCGGCTTCGCCGGCTGGGATGACGAGGGCACCGAGTTGGCAATGGTGAAGCAGTACCTGAGTGGCGCCAAACTCTATCAGGAAGTCTTCTCCCCCTACGGTCCGGTCTATTACTTTTACAACTGGTTGTTGCATTCCGTGTTGGGTCTGCCTCTGAGCCACGATGCGGTCCGGTTTACCTCGGCTGCCGTGGTGCTGCTCTGCAGTGTTGCCGGCGCATGGCTGGTGCTCCGGCTCACCAATTCCCTGGTAGCGGCGACGGTTGCGCATCTCGTGGTCTACCGGGGACTGCAGTTTTTCGGCAATGAGCCCGGCCACCCGCAGGAACTGTGCCTCATGCTCGTGCTCTCTCTCGCCGCCTGCGGACTCTGGACAGGTGATCCGCGGACCCGGCGTTGGGGACTTGCGGCGGCAGGTTCCGTGGCCGCCTGCCTGCTGCTCATCAAAGTCAACGTCGGGATCTTCGCCATCGTGGCCATCACGCTCGCACTGGTATTTCAGTCCGGCCGGGAGTGGTGGTTCCGGGCCGCGCGAGCCGCGGCCGGTCTGGCTGCGTTGGCGCTTCCGTTCCTGTTGATGCGCTCCCACCTGGACGATCCCTCGGGGCTGACTTACTGCTTCGTGGTCACCATCTCACTGGCCGCGCTGCTGGCCGGACCGCTGCGCCACGCGCGAAATGGCGATGGCCGCGATTCGTATTCGCCGCGGGATTGCATCGCGGCCGTGGCTGGCTTCGCCGTGACCTTTGCAGCCTCGCTCGCCGTCATGGTGCTGCAAGGCGTCCCCCTCCCCAGACTTTTCACTCTCCTTGTCTTGAAGCACGTGAATATGAGCGTGCAGCAGCACGTCTACTATCTGGCGCTCTATATGGGTGGCCCGGCAATCCTGCGCTTCTGGCTCGCATGGGGCATTGCCGGCCTGCTGTGCGCTCTTCTGTTCGCCCGCGCACAGCGCGCAACCGCCCCTGCAGGGCAGCGGATTGCGCTCGCGGCGCGCTGCCTGGTGGGAGGCGCCGGGCTGCTGGCCGCGTTTGTGCACCCCACGTACTTGCTCGGCCTGGTGGCCCCGTTCTGCTGGTTGATCCTGTATCCGCCGCGCCCGCTCGATCCGCGTGCCGCCGGCGCGCGAGTGCTGCTCTGCACCACAGCCGTGCTGCAGGCGCTGGTTGCCTACCCGATGGCGGGAAGTCAGTCCGGTTTTATCCGGATTCTGTTGCTCCTTGTGACGGTGGTTCTGCTCCACGATGGATTGGGTGGCCTGTCCGCAGCTTTCAGTGGCGTGCCGGTGCTCGCCCGCTGTGGAGAGCCCGCTGCCATAGCCGTGTTGGCCGGTATCTGGCTTACCTATCCATTCCTGGCATATCGCTCTCAGGCCTTATACGGCGCGCTGATTCCCCTGGGGATGCCGGGAGCCGTGCGAATCCACGTGACTGCGGACGAGGCGGCGGAGTATCGCTGGCTGGTCGATCACCTGTCCCGATCCTGTGATACTTTTGTCGGGCTGCCTCAGTATCCGAGTCTCTATTTCTGGACCGGCAAGCCCTTGCCCGGGCTTGTCCACCGGCCGCCCGGCGCGCTCAGTATGGATACCTGGATGCTAACCCATTCCGCCGAAGAGCAGCAGGTGACTGTGGATGACCTGGAGCACCACCCCAACGCTTGCGCCATCTATAGCCCGATGGGTGTCTGGTTCTGGTACAAAGGGCCATCGGACCTCAGCGGCTCCCCGCTGGCGCAGTATATTCTGACGCGCTTCAAAGTGGTGGACCGGAAGGGCGACTACAGCTTCATGATCCGTAAAGAGCGACAACTCGAGTAAGAGCGGGGCCTGAGAGCGCTTCGTATCGTGCAAATAGGGGATAATATGCCTTGGGCTAGAAGGGACCAAGTGTGCCCCAGTATGCTGCTTTCCGTGATCATCCCGATCTACAACGAAGAAGAAGCGTTCCCGTTCCTCCTCCCGGCAATTAAGAAAGTGCTCGGGGAACTCGCCTGTGACCACGAGATCATCTTTGTCAACGATGGCAGTAGGGACCGGTCGCTGCAGTTATTGCAGAAGGCGGCGGAAGATCCGGCGGTGAAGGTGCTCTCCTTCTCCCGCAACTTCGGCCACCAAGCCGCCATTACCGCCGGAATGGACTTCGCAGGCGGGGACGCCATTGTGGTGATGGATGCCGATCTGCAGGATCCGCCGGAAATCCTCAAAGAGATGGTGGCGCGCTATGAAGAGGGCTTCGACGTAGTCTCGGCCCAGCGCTCCAGCCGGGAGAGCGACACGTTTTTCAAACGCACCACCGCCGCCGGTTTCTACTGGCTGATGCGCAACATGGTGGATCAGCGGCTCGTCCCCGAAGTGGGTGATTTTCGCCTCTTCAGCCGCCCGGCTCTGATGGCGATCCGGAGCTTCCGCGAACAGCACCGCTTCATGCGCGGCCTGGTCGCCTGGCTCGGATTGAAAGAGGCGGTCGTGCCTTTTGTGCGCCAGAAGCGCGTTGCCGGTGATACCAAATACCCCCTCCACAAAATGTTGAAGTTCGCGTGGACGGCAATCTCCTCGTTCTCCGCGCTTCCGCTGCGCCTTAGCATGCTCCTGGGACTTACGTTCTGCGGAGTTGGCGTGATTTACCTTTGCTATACGCTCTACGTCGTATTCTGGACCGGGAAAGCCGTCCAGGGGTGGGCCTCCGTGGTGGTGCTGCAGTGCCTCTTCTCCGGTGCCACACTGTTCGTGCTTGGCCTGGTGGGAGATTACGTGGCCAAGATCTTCGAGGAGGCCAAGATGCGGCCGTTATATGTGGTGGACCGCACGATGAACGTCAGTCATGCAACCATGCAGCCCATACCCCGGGCCATCGTAGTGGAACGTCCGGATCCACAGCGCCACTAAGACCGGCCTCTCGAGTTCCGGCGCCCCCTTCATCTCCATACCCGGTTCAACCGTTGGGTTATAATCGGGTCTCCGTACTGTTTCCTCCGCTCCAGCGGACCGCACCGCCTTCTATGCCTGGCCCGACTTCCGCCACCGACCTGAACCGCACGGGACTCCGGGGCAAATTCGCCGATGGCTTGCTTGCGGTGTTGTGGGGCGCGTTGGTCTTCGCCGCCAATAACCTCAATGTGCTGCGCGCCCAGTTCCAGACCCCTTCGGGCATGCGCGCGCTCTGGAGCCCGCGGGAAATCGATATCGCGCAGCATCTCGCCTGGGTCAATGCCATGCGCGATGCCCTGGTCATTCCGAACTATCACATGCCCGCGCGCACTACCGCAGGCTTCTTTTGTCTCTTCACCTGGCTCCTCGGCCAGGTCACCAAACTCGGGATCGACGCCGCTCAGGCCTATGCCGCGGCGCAACTGCTGGTCTCGATTCTGAGCGTGTATTGTGTGCTGGCCTGTCTGCGCCTTTTTCGGATTCCCGGGTCTCGATACTTTCTGGTTGTGCTGCTCGCGCTGGCCTCGGTGCCACCGCGCGCGCTCCCCAATCTGTGGGGTGCGCTGCATGGCCGCGGCAACTCCGCGCTCTTTGGCTTCACCGATGGATTCTTCATTCCCGGCGCGTTCGGTGTGGCGCTCGGCACCCTGTCTGTCTTCGCCGCGCTCGCCCTCGTCACCCGGTACGTGCTCTACGGGCGCCGTGCCGATCTCTACGCCACCGCCGCCGTTGCCGCCTTCTCAGGCCTCTGTCATCCCTTCGAAGTCTTCACCATCATGGCGGCGACTTCCCTCACTCTGCTGGTGACCCGGTGGCCCTCGCTTCGCCGCGCCGCGGCGGAAGCGCTGCCGGTGTGCGTGGCGGGCGGCTTGAGCCTGCTGCCGTACGCGTATCTTTCCCTCACCGTGCCGTGGATGTCCGCGATGACGCGCTCCAACACCGAGGTTCTCCCCGATTTTCTCAAGCTGATGCTCTCTCTCGGCCTCCCCGCCGTGTTCGCGCTCGTCATGCTCGTCGCCCGCCCGAAACTCCTCGCGCCCACCGACGTGGTGCTGCAGTGCTGGTTCGTCGCGGTACTGGCCGTATTGCACATTCCCAAGCTGCCTTATGCGACGCATGCGGCCGATGGCTTCTCTCTGATCGCCGCGCTCCTGGCCGTGCGTCAGACGGGCGAGCTTCGCGAAGTTCGGGAGTGGCTGCTGCGCCATCGCCGCGCCGCCGCCTGCGGCCTCGCCGCGATGCTCGCGCCCGCGCTCTTCGCCCACGCCGCCTACCGCTACGTGATCTTCCACGACGCGCTCAATCCCAACAGCCGCTTCGGCCAATCCGCCGTGGCCCTGCCGGCGGAAGGCGATCTCATCCGCTGGTTCCGCGGGCACGGCTCCGCCGAAGACGTCGTGATCGTGCCCACAACCGCCACCGCATGGATGCTGGCCACAGCCCCCGTGCACACGGTAGCCAGTCATTGGCTCTTCAGCGGCACCTTCGAAGCGCAGCAGGAACTGCGCATCCGCCTCTACAACGGCGATTGGACGCCGCCGCAGGCGCTCGAATTCCTGCGCCGGTACGGCATCAACTACGTGGTGGCGCCCCAGGGCAGCCGTTTGCAGCAACTGCTCGGCGATCACCCCCGCGCCGCCGTGTTCGGCCCCTGGACTCTCTACCACCTCCCCGAGAACCACATGGTGGACCACCTCCCTGATCCCGAGTGGAGCCCGTTTGAACCCCGGAGCCGCACCGGAGCCCCGCTATGACAGCGCCCGCGGACTCCCGTTGCGCTGCCCTCGCGCGCCGCTGTGTCCCCCTGCTGGCCTTGCTGGTCATGCTGTGGGATGCCGCGAGTCTGCTCCTGAGAGCGAGCCGCAGTTTCTTCTGGTACGACGAACTGATGACCTTTCACCTCTCCTCCCTGCATCCCTTTGCGGCAATCTGGAAGGCGCTGCAGTTGGGTGTGGACGGAATGCCGGCGGGTTACTATCTGTTCGTGCAGTGGGCGCGGCAACTTCCGGCGGACCCCCACGTTACCCTGCGTCTGCCCTCCCTGCTGGGCTACCTTCTGACACTGGCCTGCGTCTATTGGTTTGCGCGGAAACGGCTGCCGGCTGCCGCCGGGTTGGCCGCGGTGCTGCTCGTCTCGCTCTCTCCCTTCCGCGAATTCGCGGTGGAAGGCCGCAGCTATGCTCTGCTCGTGGGCTGCCTGGCAGTGGCTGCGGTTTGCTGGCAGGAGCTTGGCGAGAGGCGCATGATGACGCCGCTATTCGGGCTCTTCCTCACCCTCGCCGTCGCCTGCCATCCGCTGGCGATCGTAACTCTCTCCTGCTTCGTGATGGCGGAACTCGCCTGGAGTCTCTCGTCCCGCCGCGTCCGGTGGGGCGCCTGGTGCGCGTGCGCGGTTGCCACCGCCCCGTTCTGGCTCGGCCTTCCCGGACTCTTGCATTACCGGGTGGCGTTCGCCGGACACTTCTGGTCCCGCTCGAAACTTACTTTCATTCTCTCGACCTATGCCGACTATCTGGTGCTCGATCCCACCGCCGCTCTCGTGCTTCTGGCTGTGATCGGCATCGCCGTGGGCGGCGTGGCCGTCGGCTGCTTCTCGCGGCGCGGCGCGGCCCCGGCGGGCGCCGGCTTCACCTCCCCCGAAATCGTATTGATCGCCAGCTTTCTCTTCTACCCGGTCCTGCTGGTTTCTCTCACCACGCTGCTCGGCGCCGGCTACACCAGCCGCTACGGCTGGCCCGGTATTTTGGGGCTGAGCCTCGGCCTGCTCTATCTGCTGCGCGGAATCTGGGCCGGGCCGGTGGCCGCGCAACTCATCGCCGCGCTGCTGCTCGCCTTCGCCGTGCGCTGCGGGCGGGAACTGCAGGCCGCCGTGAAGCCCGCTCCGCCCATGGAGGCGCGCTGGCTCCACCTCACCCAACTGAGCCGCGGCGAACCGGGAATTCCGGTCGTGATCGGCAGCGGCATGACCTTCGTGGAGGCCGTGAAATATGCCCCGGCGGAGCTGCGCCCGCGTCTTCTGGAAGTGATCGGCCCGGCCGAAGCCGCCCGCCTCACCGTCGGGGATACGGTGGACCGGACCAATCTCCTCCTTTCCGGGTACACGCCGCTCCGCGTGGAAGAACGGGCCTCGTTCGAAGCCGCGCACCCGCGCTTCCTCTTCTATTCCGGCGGCGGTTCGGATTGGATGACGCCCTATCTGCTCGAGCGGAAATACAGCATGCGCCTACTCGCCAAAGATGCCGGGTTTCTGGTCTATCTGGCCGAGCGCTAGGCCCGCCGG
>CAIRBY010000985.1 GCA_903876865.1 uncultured Acidobacteriia bacterium | reverse complement strand
GCATTACACTGGCCTACGGCAACGCTGCGAATTGGACCGTGCTCGAGGGCATCCGCAAAGTGGCCTCGTCGGGCACGCCCACGGTGGTGATCGTGAACATGGATAAGCCCGTCATCTTGACCGAGTTCATCGATAGCGTCGCGGGCGTGTTTGGCGCCTTCGGCGGCAGCGACGCGGCGCTGCTCGACGTGGTCTTCGGGAAAGCGAAGCCAACCGGCAAACTGCCGTTCGATCTGCCCAGCGACATGCCCTCGGTGATGGCGCAGGCGGCCGATGCGCCATTCGATATGGAAGATCCGCTCTTCAAATTCGGCTTCGGCTTGAGTTACGCCAAGTAAACGGCGCGGATCTCACGACGCTATAATTTCGTCCCTGGGTGACAATGCGGCTCCCAATCTGAGCCGCGACCGCAAGGGAGCGAACGGAGCTGGATCTTCGTGGTCGGCGCGCGAAACCACGCGGCCCGCTGCAATCGCTATCGCGCCTCAGACTCGGCGACCTTAGCAGCACGCGTTGTCCCTATCGTCCCTGCCTGCAACACCGCAGTAGGGCAGGCGGTTTCGCCTGCCAACTCTTCGGGCGTAGCGGGTTGGCAGGCGGTTCCGCCCAATGTCGCTCAAAGAGGCCTCGGCGCCGGATTGCGTCGGACCTGGTGGGGCGGACGCCCTCGTCCGCGCGGGACCCCCAGGTCCCGCTCTTCCAACGAAGAATCAGATGCCTGCGACGAAAGGCCGACGAGGGCGTCGGGCGCGGAGCTACTCTGCGGCAACCGTCTCTTCCACCGGCGGTCCGGCGGCAAGCTGGCAGTCGAGTTGGGCACGGTCCAGATCTCCGGTCCAGCGCGCCACCACAATCGATGCGACGCCATTGCCGATTACGTTCGTGATGGCGCGGGCCTCGCTCATGAAGCGGTCCACGCCCAGAATCAACGCGAGCCCGCCGACGGGAACGTGGCCCGTGGTGGCGAGCGTCGCGGCCAGCACGATAAAGCCGCTGCCGGTGACGCCCGCCGCACCCTTCGACATCAGCAGTAGCACCGCCAGCAGTTTCAACTGATCCACGAACGAGAGCGGCGAGTTCGTGGCCTGCGCGATGAAGACCGCCGCCATGGTCAGGTAGATTGACGTGCCGTCCAGGTTGAAGGAATAACCGGCGGGGATCACCAGGCCAACGGTCGAACGTCCCGCGCCGAGGCTCTCCATCTTCGCCATCATGCGGGGCAGCGCTGCCTCCGAGGAGGATGTGCCGAGGACGATCAGCAATTCCTCGCGGATGTAGCGCAGGAAGCGAAGAATGTTGAAGCCGTGCAGATAGGCGATGGAGCCGAGAACGAGCACGATGAAGGAGACGCAGGTCAAGTAAAACGTCGCCATCAGGCGGGCGAGAGAGAGCAGGCTCGCCAGGCCATAGGAGCCAATGGTGAAGGCCATCGCGGCGAAGGCGCCGATGGGTGCCGCCCACATGATCATTCTCACCATCTCAAACAGGATGGCGGAGAAGTTCTCGATGAACTGAAAGACAATGTTGCGGCGGGAGCCGAGATGCTGCAGGCCGATG
This sequence comes from uncultured Acidobacteriia bacterium, assembly GCA_903876865.1. Classification (GTDB taxonomy): domain Bacteria; phylum Acidobacteriota; class Terriglobia; order Bryobacterales; family Bryobacteraceae; genus Solibacter. Next base: position 2,999 of record CAIRBY010000985.1, on the reverse strand, counting down.
CCGAACATCACGGCGAGCAGCAGCACCTGCAGGATCTCGCCCTTGGCGAAGGCATCGACGAAGGTGGAGGGAATCACGTTGAGCAGGAAGTCGGAGGTGCCCTGCATCTTCGCCGGTCCCTGGTATGCGGCCACGGCGCCGGAATTGAGCGTGCGCACATCCACGTTCATTCCCGCGCCAGGCTGCACCACATTCACGATGAGCAGGCCCAGGAGCAAGGCTATGGTGCTGACCGCTTCGAAATAGAGAAGAGCCAAGCCGCCGGTGCGGCCACCTTCTTCAGGTCGCCGGTGCCGGCGATCCCGAGCACCACGGTGCAGAAGATCACCGGCGCGATGATCATCTTGATCAGCTTGATGAAGCCGTCTCCCAACGGCTTCATGGCGGCCCCGGTGGCGGGGGCGAAGATGCCGAGCGCTACGCCGAGCGCGATGGCAACCAGAACCCAGAAGTAGAGCGAGCGGCGCAGTCTGCCCACTGACTTAGAAGATCACTTTCATCGCGAACTGGAGCACGCGCGGATTGCCCTCCGTGGCCTTGATGATGCCAACGCCCGAGGAACTCATATTCCCGGCAGGCGATGCGAAGTTGACCAGGTTGAGCGTATTGAAAAACTCGCCGCGGATTTCGGTGCGGACCTTCTCCGTGATCGGGATCTGCTTATTGACGGAAAGATCGATGTTCCGCTGCCGCGGTCCGCGCATGATATTGCGCCCGGCGTTGCCGAAGAAGTTGCCGGATTTGGCGAAGGCGGCGGTGTTGAAGTAGGCATTCAGGCGCGACTGCGGAGACCCGGTCTTGACCGCCGTATCCACGCTTGCGCCGGCGGCGAAGTTGGCGCGGCTGCCGGAGGTGCCGTAATAGGCAGCGCCGCCGCTATCGGAGACCGTGAACGGCGTCCCGGATTGGAGAATGGCGACGCCGGAAAGCGTCCAGCCGCCGAAGATGCGCTTGCCGGCGGCGGTGTGCTTCCAGGCGAAGCCCCAATTGGGAATCTCATACCCGAAGTTGACCACCAGGCGGTGGGGGCGGTCGAAATCGGAGACGCCTTTGCTCGAGCGCAGGTTGGATTCGTCGCCCGTGATTTCGCTGAAGATGGTGGTGTTACCGCCCGAGGTATCGTCCATCGATTTCGAGAAGGTGTAGGAGGCCAGGAAGCGCAGTCCGTGGCTGAACCGGCGCGTCAGGCTCGCCTGCAGCGAGTTGTAGCGCGAGTCGGCGTCGGTCTCTTCGGCGAGCAGTCCCGAGGGCGAGAAGCCGATGTAGGGAACGCGTAGTTCGGCATTCGCGGACGTGTTGGTGGTGACGCCGTTGATGGGGTGGTCGGTGCTGGCGAGGAGCGCCTGATTGGTGGCGCGGCGTACCGGCAGCGAGGTGCCCTTGGTGCCGAGGTATCCGACCTCCACCATCATGTCCCGGGTCGCTTCCCATTGCACGTTGGCGCCCCATTGCGCGATGTAGGGAACGCGCAGGTGCGGATCCATCGAGTTGAGGCCGATCGAAGGATGATCCACCGTGTAGGGCGGCGCGTAGAGCACCTGCGGCAGGGGGAACTGTGAAATCTGCGGCAGGTTCGGGAAGGGGTTCTGGAGCGAGAACGCGGTGGTGGTGCTGGACGTGTAATCGGCGCGCACGTAGTTGGGCATGGATTGGGAAGTGAGCAGGCCTAACTGGTTGGAGAGCCGGTCGTAGAAGATGCCCGAGCCGCCGCGGAAGGCGAGCTTGTTCGAGACCCTGTAGGCGAAGCCGAAGCGGGGCGCGAAATTGGTCATGGGCACGCTATCCACCAATTCGGGGGCGACCTTCGGGATTCCGGGCAGCGGGTTCTTGGCGGTGTTGCTCTGCACGAAGCCAACCGTGGTCGAACCACCAACCGGCGGCGCCTGGTAGAGACGGTAGTCGAAATTGCCGCGCCGGCCATACTTGTCCACCGGAAAGCCGACATACTCCCAGCGCACGCCAATGGTCAGGGTGAGGCGGTTGGAGGCCTTCCAGGTATCCTGCACGAAGGGTGAAAGGTCGGTGATGCGGTCGGCGCCATCGGGAATGCCGCTGGCTACGCTGGTGGCGCTGAGGTTGCTCGTGCCGCTGCCATTGCCGCCATCCGCGATCGGAGTGCCGGCGCGGCCGAGCAGGAAATCGGCCATCGTGGGCAGTGTGATCGAGCCGCGAATCCGGTTGCGGCTGTAATAGTTGTCATCGTAGTGGCGGTATTCGATGCCGGCGCGCACATCGTGGCGGCCGCGAATCCACGATACGGTGTCGTTGAAGTGCCACGTGGTGGGCTTCACCATCTGGTCGCCATTGGTGTTGTAGCCGATCGCGAAGGCGCCGCTGACGGTGATCAACGGAATATCGGGATACGTCGCCGAATTGAAGCGCGTCATGCCGATGTCTTTCAGCAGGAGTTTGGTCTCCGGGTTGACGATGCCGAGTACGCGCGATACGCCGGCGCGCGCTTCGTTGACCATGCTGCCGCTGAAGATGTGCACGTCGCTGATGCTGAGGTTGCGGTTGGCGAAATCCTGGGTGGTGCCGAAGCCCGGAACGTTGGCGCTGCCGAACGGCTTCCAGGTCGGTTCCTCCCCGACGATGGTCTTGATGGTGAGACGGTTCGTCTGGCTCACCTGATGATCGATGTTGGCGATGCCCTGATCGTCCGTATAGCGGGCGGCTACGGAACTGGTGTAGTTGACGCCCGGACCGCTAGTGAGCGGGGAGGGAATCATATAGGTGCCGTCCGGCAACTTCATCTGCAGGATCGCCAGCGCCACCGGGTTGAGGTTGGAGGCGTCGGCAGCGACGGTCATGGTGCCCTTGGAGCCTTTTTGTCCCGCGAAGGCTTTGGCGATGGATGCTGCGGAGCGATCCAGCGGGATGTTCGGGAGCGTCAACGAGGTGGAGCCGCTGAGACCATTGATCTGGCGCGTGCCCTGGTAGCTGATGAAGAAGAACGTTTTGTTCTTCACGATGGGGCCGCCCAGGGTTCCGCCAAACTG
>CAIRBY010000984.1 GCA_903876865.1 uncultured Acidobacteriia bacterium | reverse complement strand
TGTAATGGCCACCGCGAGCCGCGTCCGCATCGTGCACGGCCACGGCATGGGCATTCTCAAAAAGACCATCGCCGAGTTGCTGGCCAAGCACCCGCACGTCTCGCGCTTCTACCCCGCCCCCCAACAGGAAGGCGGGGGTGGCGCGACTATCGTAGAGCTACGCGAGTAGCTCCTCTCAAGTGAACTGCGCGAGTAGCTCCTCTCAAGTGAACTGCGCGAGTAGGGCGCTAGATCACCGCGGCTTGCATCGCAATCAGGCGGACGTTGGAGACCGCGGAGTTGCTGTCTCCGTAGCAGTAGAGCGTGACCGTGGAAGGCCCGAGCAGGTTCACCGGAGACAGCAGGACGAATGGGTGCGATCCGCCCTGGGTCAGGTTCGCTACCCCGAAATCGTCCAGAAGCGTACCGTTGGCGTACAGGCTGCAATGCAGCCAGGCAGCGATGTTGGCCCACAGGCCCCCGTCAACCTTCGCGGTGATGACGTACCCGCCGGCGGGAATCGAAAGGTTCGCGACCGCCAGAGCCTTCTTGGGGTTGAGATAAATCGTGTTGTTGATCGCCGTGGTGGCCTGGTAGGCTCTGGGCAGGCCTCCAGCGGGGCCTTGCGGACCCTGTGGACCCTGCGGCCCCTGCAAACCCTGCTGGCCCCTCGGCCCTGAATCGCCCTGCGGACCCTGATTTACCAGCGTGACCTGCAGCGCTGCCGTGTGGCTGGTGGTGGTGCTCTCTTTGCTGTCGAAGGTGTATGCGAAATCGGTGCCGCCCGCTACCAAAACGAAGCCGTAATTCGGCGTGAAGCCGCCCACCCAACTGCGGACCGCGAACGTCACATCCATCGTCAGGTAGTTGTTCGAGGGATTCACCGTCGCCGTGCCGAGGAACGTTCCCAATAGCGGTGCATTCGTACCGTTGACGCCCAGTTCGGTCCACGGCCCCGCGGCCTCGTACACCTGGATACTGCCCGGCGTGGGGCTGGTGGCGAACAACGTCAAGGTCGCCTTCTCCACCTGTCCGGGAGCGGACGGCGGCATCGTGCTCATATCGTACAGCAGCAGGCCGCGATTCGCGCCGCCCACATTGATCGTCTGTGCGGTGCCGAAGTTCGTCGCCTGGTTGGGACCCGCCACGGCATAGTAGGTATCACCCACCATGCGCAAAGATTGCGCCCACCCCGGCGCGGTTGCGAGCAGCACGGACACACTGGTCCACATCAAGGTCTTACGCAGTTTCATTCCGGTTCTCCCCTTACATCTGAAGAGAGAACGAATCCAGCCGCGTATTGGCGGCGAGCAAAAAGATCTTGCCGGACGTGCGCCGGTTAGAGTTCTTCCAGTACTGTCGAAGCGTGCCCCGCGGCCTTCACTTTGTTGTAGATCTTCTCGATCTTTCCATCGGCGCCAATCACGAATGTGGTGCGCTCGATCCCCATCACCTTCTTGCCGTACATGGTCTTCTCTTTGTATACGCCGTACGCTTCCGCCGCCGCTCGATCCTGATCCGCCAGCAGCGTAAACGGCAGATCGTACTTGGCTTTGAATTTCGCCTGCGCCGCCGGCTTATCCGGCGAGACCCCGATCACCGCCGCGCCCTTCTTCGTGAACTTCTTGATCTCGTCGCGGAACTCGCACGCTTCCACCGTGCATCCCGGCGTGTCCGCCTTGGGATAAAAATAGAGCACCACCCGCTTGCCCTTCATCGCCGAGAGCTGGAACGCTTCTCCCGTCTCTGTATTGACCTGAATGTCAGGAGCCTGATCGCCAACCTTCAACATACGTTCACCCCAGTTTCTGCTTGAATAACTCCGTCACCACACCCACGTTGGCCTGGCCTCGCGTCGCCTTCATGGCCTGTCCCACCAGGAAATTGATCACCGTCGTCTTGCCGCCGCGGTACTGCTCCACCTGCTTGGGATTGGCCTCGATCACGTCCGCGATGATCTTCTCCAGCGCGCCCGTATCCGAAATCTGCTTCAACCCCTCGCGTTCAATGATGCTCGCCGGCGCATCGCCGGTGGAGAACATTTTAGAAAATACTTCCTTCGCGATCTTCCCCGAAATCTCTCCGCTCGCAATCAACTTCACCAGCTCGCCCAGATGCGCGGCGCTGACAGGCGAGAGCGAAATATCCATACTCTCCGCCTTCAACATCGCCATCAGATCGCCCATCACCCAGTTCGCCGCCATCTTCGGATTGCCCGAGATCCCCGCCGCCGTTTCGAAATACTCGGCCGTCGCCCGCTCTGCCGTCAGCACGTCCGCGTCGTACTCCGAAAGCCCGAACTCCCCGATAAAGCGCGCCCGCTTCGTCCCCGGCAACTCCGGCATGCTCGAGCGCACATCGCTCAGCCACTTCTCGCTGATCCGCAGCGGCACCAGATCCGGCTCCGGAAAATAGCGGTAATCGTGCGCGTCTTCCTTGCTGCGCATGCTGAACGTCTCCTCGCGATCGGGATTGTACAGGCGCGTCTCCTGCACGATCCGCCCGCCGCTTTCGAGCAGCGCCACCTGCCGCGCCACTTCGAAATCGATCGCCTGCTTCAGGAACCGGAACGAATTCAGGTTCTTCACCTCCGCGCGCGTGCCGAACTTCTCCGCGCCCTTCAACCGCACGCTCACATTCGCATCGCAGCGCAGGTGGCCCTTCTCCATATCGCACGTGGAGACTTCGATGAACTGAATCCGCTGCTTCAATTCCGTCAGGTACGCGTGCGCCTCGTCCGCGCTCCGCATATCCGGCTCGCTCACAATCTCAATCAACGGCGTGCCGCTGCGATTCAGATCCACGTACGAATAATCGTCCGAATCCTTGAAGCCATCGTGGACGCTCTTGCCCGCATCGTCTTCCATGTGCACGCGCGTCACGCCGATTCGCTTCGTCACCCCATCCACCGTGATGTCCAGCCAACCATGCTCCGCCACCGGTTCGTCGTACTGGGAGATCTGGTAGCCCTTGGGCAGGTCGGGGTAGAAGTAATTCTTGCGCGCAAAACGCGAGCGCGGGCGCACTTCGCAGTTCAGCGCGAGCGAGCCTTTAATGGCCAGCTCCACCGCCTCGCGGCTCAATACCGGCAGCGCGCCGGGCAGTCCCAGGCAGACCGGGCAGACATTCGTATTCGGCGGCGCGCCGAAGCCCGTCGGGCACCCGCAGAAAATCTTGGTAGAGGTAGCCAACTGGACGTGCACTTCCAGCCCGATCACGGGCTCATAACGTGCAATCATCTCCGGCGTGGCCGCGGCAATAGCGGAAGAAGACATGGTGTCCTCCCATTATAAGTGCGAGTGGCACGGCCGGTTGCCGCTGGCCATAGCCCAGTCGTGAGTCCCAACGCCAGGCTGACCCCGTCTTGCCTTTGAATCTCTTTGCGTCTTTGCGCCTTTGCGTGAAATTCCTTTTCTACTCCGCCCAACCACTCAAGGCTTCTCGTTCCCCAACGGCTGCTTCGGAAACTTCTTCTCCACCTCTCTCACGAATTCCTGCAGCGCCTTCCGCTCCGCCGTGCTCCACTTCACCACCACAAAAAACCGGTCGCTGTTGAACACCACCGTGTCGCCCGCCGGCCTCCACCGCTGCATCACATCCAACGCCACCGCCGTGTTCGTCAACTGATACACGCGCGCATCCAGTTTCCCCGGCCCTTCATACGAAGCCGCGCGAATCATTTCGATCCCCGCCGCCGGAACCGCGTCCGGAGCCTGCGCCGCCGCCAAATCGCTCGCCGACACACGATGCCACACGCCCACCGTCGCCGGAAATACATCCGGCATCGGCATCGCCGCGGGCCGGCAACCGGCAAGCACCAGCGCCAGCGCGAGTAGAATTTGCGGACCTCTCATCAGTCACGATGCTACCATCGCTCTTATGGCTAGATTCAGACCGGTAGGGTCCAAGGGCAGAGGCAAACGTGCCGGCCGCCCGCAAGGAGCCGCCGGTTGCGTGGTTCTGATCCTGCTGATCATGGTCGGCGTGATGGTATTTCTCTACCTGGTGATGAAAAGTAATGCGAACGGATAAACGAACGAACGGCCAATTGCGACCGGTTGAAATTACGACCGGTTGCCTGATGACCGCCGAGGGTTCCGCCCTGATCAAAGTTGGCCACACTCACGTGCTCTGCGCCGCTACAGTCGAAGACACCGTCCCCCCCTTCCTGCGCAATTCCGGCAAGGGCTGGGTCACGGCCGAGTATTCCATGCTGCCGCGCGCCACCGCCAAGCGCACCCCGCGCGAAGTCAGCAAGGGACGCCCCACCGGACGCACCCACGAAATTCAGCGCCTCATCGGCCGCTCCATGCGCGCCGCAGTCGACATGAACTCGCTCGGCGAACGCACCCTGATCATCGATTGCGACGTGATTCAGGCCGATGGCGGCACCCGCACCGCATCCATCACCGGCGCCTTTGTCGCCATGGCTCTCGCCTTCCGGCAGCTCCGGGAATACGGCGCGCTCAAGAGCAATCCCATCCGCGATTACATCGCCGCCACCAGCGTTGGCCTTGTAGCCGGCGTACCCATGCTCGACCTCTGCTATGAAGAGGATTCGCAGGCCGACGTGGATATGAACGTTGTCATGACCGGCGGCGGCAAGTTCGTCGAAATTCAGGCCACCGCCGAACACACCCCGTTCGACGATGCCCAGATGAGCGAGATGATGGTCTACGCCCGCGAAGGCATCGCCGAACTCGTCACGATGCAGCGGGAGATCATCGGCGATTGACGCCCAACCGCAGCATGACCAGACTCACCTGCGCCACCGGCAACGCCGGCAAGCTGCGCGAATTCCGCATGGCGGCGGGCAGCGCCGATCTTGACCTCGAGCTTCTCGCCAACTACAAAGCGCTGCCCGAAGCCATCGAAGACGGCGCCACGTTCGAAGAGAACGCCATCAAGAAGGCGCTCCACTATAGCCCGCACGCCGATGGACTGCTCTTCGCCGACGATTCCGGCCTCGCCGTGGACGCTCTCGGCGGCGCTCCCGGCGTCTATTCCGCCCGCTACTCCGGCCCCGGCGCCACCGACGCCTCCAACAACGCCCTGCTGCTCCGCAACCTCCACGGCATCGCCAACCGCACCGCGCGATTCGTGTGCGCCATCGCGCTCGTCGAAGGCGCGCGCGTGATCGGCGTCTATCACGGCGCGGTCGAAGGCGCCCTCCTCGAGGAACCACGGGGCAACGGCGGCTTCGGTTACGATCCGCTCTTCTTCTGCCCCGCCTTCGGCTGCACCTTCGGCGAAGCGACGGCCGAGCAGAAACTCTCGCTCAGCCATCGCGGCCAGGCATTCCGCGCCATGCTGGCCGCGCTGCGGAAATAAGCCGCGCCCCTCTACGCCAGCGTAGCCGCCAGATCCGCCTCCACGTTGCCGATCGGCATCAGGTTGAACGTCTCCACCAGCAGCTTCAACGTCGCCGGACCCACAAACGCCGGCAGCGTCGGTCCAATGCGGATATTGCGCACGCCCAGGTGCAGCAGCGTCAATAGCACCGCCACCGCCTTCTGCTCGTACCAGGAGATGATCAGCGAAAGCGGCAGATCGTTCACACCGCACTCGAAGGCCTGCGACAGCGCCAGCGCAATCTGAATCGCCGAGTACGCATCGTTGCACTGCCCGATATCCAGCAACCGCGGCAGCCCCGCCACTGTGCCGAACTCCTGCTTGTTGAAGCGGAACTTGCCGCAGCCCAGCGTCAGCACCATGCAATCCTGCGGCACGCTCTGCGCGAACTCGGCATAATAATTGCGTCCCGGACGCGCTCCGTCGCAGCCGCCGATCAGGTAGAAGTGCCGCAGCGCGCCGCTCTTCACCGCCTCCACCACCTGCCCCGCCACACTCATCACCGCGTTGTGTCCGAAGCCCGTGAGAATCTCCTGCCCGCTTCCGTCCTCCGTAAATCCCGGAGCCGCGAGCGCCGCCTCGATCACCGCCGAATAATCGCGATTCTCGATGTGAGGCACACCCGGCCAGCGCACCGGACCGCTCGTGAACAGGCGCCCGCTATAGCTCTCGCGCGGCTCCTGAATGCAATTCGACGTCATCAGAATCGCGCCCGGGAAGTTGCTGAACTCGCCCTGCTGCAGCATCCACGCGCCGCCGTAGTTGCCCGCCAGGTGCGGGAACGCGCGCAGTTTCGGATAGCCGTGCGCCGGCAGCAACTCCCCGTGCGTATACACGTTGATTCCCTTCCCCGCCGTCTGCTCCAACAGCGCGTGCAGGTCCGCCAGATCGTGCCCCGAGACCACGATCGCCTTGCCGCGCCGCGGTTCCACCCGGATCGATGTGGGCGAAGGGTGCCCGTACGCCCCCGTGTTGGCCGCATCCAGCATCGCCATCACGCGGTAGTTCAACTCGCCCGTCTTCAGCGCCGCGCCGAGCAGAGCATCCTGCCCGCTCGCCGGGTCCGCCACCACGTTGAGAATCTCGTACAGCCCGGCGTAAATGTCCGCGTCCTCCTTGCCCAGTTGGCGCGCGTGCTCGGCATAAGCAGCGGCGCCCTTTAACCCATAGACCACCAGTTCCTGCAAGCCCGCAACATCCTCACCCAGCGTCACCATGCGCTTCGGCGTCGCGATCTGGAAGGCCTGCAACAGCAATTCGTCCCTCGTCGCCGCGGGCTCGAACTGCGCCGGCCCCGCCAGCGCTTCGGGAGCCTGTCCCGCCGCCCGGCATGCCTCCTGATACAACGCTCTCGCCCGGTCGCGCACCACGGCGCCGCGCCGGATCAGTTCCTCAATATTGTCGGCATCGAAATTCACGTTGGTGCCGGTCGCGAAGAGCGCCGTCAGCGCCCACTCATTGATCTCCGCATCGGTGGCGCCGGCCCGCCGGGCCCGGTCCGCGTACATGGCCACGCCCTTCAGGCCGTGTACCAGCAGATCCTGCAGGTCCGCCGTGGCGGGGTCCTTGCCGCACACTCCGTTGTCCACGCATCCGGTTCCCCGGAACGTCTGTTCACATTGATAGCAAAACATGAGGCATCAGTCCTTTGTGATCGGTTTCGATTGCAAAGGCTGAGGGTAACGGCCAGCGCCGCGCCTGCCAGTGACTTAAGTCACAGGCGGGCGCGCGAATAAAGCCTTTATGCCTTCGCCGGCTTGCCGTTGATGCTCAC
>CAIRBY010000983.1 GCA_903876865.1 uncultured Acidobacteriia bacterium | reverse complement strand
CATGCCACGCGTCAATGCCGAGCCATTCCAGGGCGAATGCACGCGGCTATGATTCTCTTCCCAAATGCCCATCCACGGGAAATCGCTGCGCTTCCACGTGTACCCGAAGAGCAATTGCGCAGCAGGCGCATAGGCTGCGAAGAACGCGTCTTCGCCGCACCCATCCATGCGGTGAGCCGTATACGCGCTCGATGCCGCCGCGCCGCTCATCACCCGCATGTCCACCGTCCCGCCTGCGCGTCCCGGCGCGTGCGGCCAATCGAACTCTGCACCCGGCACGATGTAGTCCGAGATTCCGAAGTCACCTTGGAAATTGACACAGCGTGTCGCCGACGCGCGGAACTGCGTCACTCCCGCTTCCAGAAACGGCGGCCCGAGCGTGACGTGCTGCGTCCAGGCAATGGGCCGGTCCCACGCTGCCAGGCTCTCCACGGCCTCGCGAATCCGCACCTTCGGCCCCTGCAACTCGATCTGCCGTCGGAAGCGCATCTGCGCCAGCGGAAACTCCGCACGCATTACCAGACCTTCGCCCTGCGCCTCCAACACATACTTCGCCACGGAGCTTTCACCGTGCGCTGTGACTCCAAGCGCCGCTTCTTCGTCAGACGGTCCGCCGAACAGGTCCAGGCAAAGGTTGTGACCCATGATCCCCGCGAGTAGTTTGCCATCCGCGCCGGAGCCGTACAACGCATGAACCGAAGGGCCATAAGCCGCAGGTTCCAGCGAAGGCCAAGGCGGTACCCAAAGCGGGTTGATCCCCGATCGCTTATCCAGAATCTCCGCGATGTGGCCGCCCTCTTCGAGGACGGTCACTCGCACATCGCCGCTTTCGATCGACGCCGCACGGCGGCCATGAAATGCGGTGAGCTTCAAAATGCCATCCGGTCCTTTTTCGCTTCGATCTTGGCCGCGTCCACGCCGGGAACCTTCTTCAAATCCTCGATCGAATGAAAAGCCCCGTGCTTTTCGCGGTACTCCACAATCGCCGCAGCCTGCGAGCGCGGCAGCGAAAGTCCGCTCTCCAGTTCAATCGCGCGCGCCTGGTTCACCTTGATGCGCGGAACCTCGTCCGCCGCGAAATGCGCCGCCAGGTAATCCACCACCAGATCGAATTGCTTCTGCGTGCCCTGCGCCCCGAGCGCCGCCATCTTGTCCATGGTCGTCTGCCACCCGGCGCGATCCTGTCGGATCGAAATCGAGCGCTCCAGTTCGTGGCACTGCTTGCAGATCGTCTCCGTCTCCGTCTTCCCCTCGCCATCGGGCAATTGCGCCATCGCCGGAGTAAGCAGCGCGGGCGTAGCCAGCACCGCGAGCCACAGTGCAAAGCCCGCAATTTTCCTAGTGTTCGATCGGGAACCCGAATGCGTAGACCGTACCATCATATGTTCCAAGATACACCTGTGAATCGTTTGAAGAGATGCCGCCGTTGTGAATGAACGAAGTAATCGTCTTGCCGCTGTTCCACAACTCTTTACCGCTCGCGCCGTCGAGTGCGTAAAGCACCGCGCCTGTGGACTTCTGCGCGCGCTGTGCCGCCGTCAGTTTCGCGTCGGTAGTTTGGAACTCGCCGCTCGCAGCCGCAAAACACCACGCCATTGACCACGATCGGCGTCAGCGGCGCCGGCATTTCGCGTGAACTCCATGCCGCCGCCAGTCCATTCTCCGTGAGTTTCATCGCCACGATCTTTCCGCTGGCCGAAGGCGCCAGAATCCAGCGCGCGCCACCAGTGTCCTGCCAAGTCACGAGCGACCCGCTGACGGCGTTACCGCCCGCGGACTTCGCCACCGCGCTCGCCATCGACGCCACATCCACCACGTGAATCGCACCATCCTTGGT
>CAIRBY010000982.1 GCA_903876865.1 uncultured Acidobacteriia bacterium | reverse complement strand
GTAGCGTCCAGCCGCTCGAGTGTAGTCTCGCTGCCATCGCGCACCAGCGTCAGCGAAGACTCGTCTTCCACCAGCGTCCGCGTTTCAAATTTCACCGGCTGCAGATAGCCATTGGTTCCCGCCGGCTTCAGCCCGAACGTCTCCATCTTGCCCGCGACATACGTCACGGCTTGGTTGTACCCATCGCTGCCGACATCGCGGCCCTGCAATTTATCGTCGGCCAGGAATTGGATGTGCGCCCACCAGCGGTCGCCCTCCGCCACATAATCCGCCGCGAATAGCGCCGCGGCGCCCAGCGCCAGGATGACCAGATGTTTGATGTGCCGCATCATTTCTAATAGGACTACCACATCCGCCATTCCCCCTGCCGCCGCGCTACCCTGAAGTGGCGATGACGCGTGAGGAAATTGCGGCTACATACGGCGCGGCGGCGGATTGCTTCGATCTCCCCGCGCTCGGCTTCTGGGACAGGCTCGGACGGCGCACCCTCGAACGCGCCTCCGCCGCCCCCGGTCAAATGGTGCTCGATGTCTGCTGCGGCTCCGGCGCCTCCGCCCTCCCCGCCGCCCATGCCGTCGCCCCCGGCGGACGTGTCATCGGCGTCGATCTCGCCGCTCCGCTGCTCGCGCTCGCCCGCGCCAAAGCCCTCGCCCAGGACCTACGCAACGCCGAGTTCCGCCAGGCCGATTTCGACCAGGTCTATTTCCGCCCCGACAGTTTCCACACCGTGCTCTGCGCCTTCGGCCTCTTCTTCTTCCCCGATATGGCCGCCTCGCTCCAGAAGATGTGGCGCTTCGTCCGCCCCGGCGGCACCCTCGTCGTCACCGTCTGGGCCAAGGACGCCCTCGAACCCCTCCACTCGACCTTCTGGGATGCCGTACGCCGCGTCCGTCCCGACTTAGACAAGAAGGTACACACCCGGGATAAGTTGAGCGACCCCTCCGCCCTCCGCGACTTATTCGCCTTCCCCGTCGAGATAGAAGCCGGGGATGCCTCCCAAGCCGTCGTCGATCCCGAGGATTGGTGGACCATCGCGATGGGTTCCAGCTACCGCGCCACCATCGAGTTACTCACTGCGGAAGAGCGCGACCAGGTCCGCGCCGCCTGTCTGGCGCTCGGTTCGGCCACTCTCCGCACTCCCGCGCTCTACGCCGTCGCGCGCAAGAGTTAGCCCCGCTGCGGCCCCGCCTCTAAGTCGCGTCCTAACCCGCGACCTTCTCCACGCACTCCGGTCCGCAGATCTTCTCCACCTCAGCTTTGAATTCGCGGTCCGGCCGTACCTTCGCCGTAACATCCAGCAGCAGTGAGAAATCGCGCGGCGCTTCCAGCCGCAGCCGCACCCCCGTATCTCCCGGCTTGCGCTTGAATAACTCCTCCAGCGCCTTCGCCCGGTCCATCTCGCCGTTGCGCCCGATCCACACCCGGATCGAGATCACGCTCGGCATATCGATGCGCGCATTATCCAGCGCCACAATGTCCTGTACCGAGAGCTTCGGCAGCGTGCCTTCCTCCGGCAACACCAACCCCCGTACCAGTACCGCCGTGTCTTCCACCACCTGCCCGACCAGCCGTTCGTAGTTTGTCGAAAACAGCAGCGTCTCAATTGACCCCGTGCGATCTTCCAGCGACATCGCGCACCACGGCTTGCCCTCGCGATTGCGCTTCTTCGCGATCGAGGTGAGCACCCCGCACACCGCGACCTCCGTCCCCTTCGCCAGACCTTCCAGATTCGACGAGTCGTGATTCGCCAGCTCCGCGACCTTGTCCATGTAACGGTCCAGCGGATGCCCCGTCACCCAGAATCCGAGCAGCTCTTTCTCCCCTGCTAGCTTTTCCTTGTCCGGCATCTCGGGAATGGCCGGCATCGGCGTAGCCTGCGTTTCGGTCTCGCCCAGAATCTCTCCGAACAATCCCTCCTGCCCGCTCGCCCGGTCGCGCTGCGCCCGCGTCCCCGATTCCATTGCGCCTTCCACCATCGCGAACTTCTGCGCCCGGTTGCCTTCCAGCGAATCCATCGCTCCCGCGCGCACCAGGCTCTCGATCATCCGCCGGTTGACCGCGCTCAAATCCACCTTCTCGCAGAACTGGTGCAGGGTGGTGAACTTGCCTACTTCTTCCCGCGCCTTGCCAATCGACTCCACCGCCGATTGCCCCACGTTCTTCACCGCGCCCATGCCGAACCGGATCGCGTCCCCATCCGGCGTGAAGCTCCACTCGCTGTGGTTCACATCCGGCGGCAGAATCGTGATGCCCATTTCGCGGCATTCGTTGATGTACTTCACAATCTTCGCCGTGTTCCCGGTTTCCGACGTGAGTAGCGCAGCCATGAAATCCACCGGGTAGTGGCCCTTCAGATACGCCGTCACGAACGCGAGGAACGCGTATGCCGCCGAGTGCGACTTATTGAAACCGTACCCCGCGAACTGCTCCATCAGATCGAAGATCTTCTCGACCTTCTTCTGATTGAAGCCCCGCTCCAGCGCGCCCTTCACGAACCGTTCGCGCTGCTTCGCCATCTCCTCGATCTTCTTCTTACCCATCGCGCGGCGCAGCAGATCCGCGTCGCCCAGCGAGTAGCCGGCGATGCGGTTGGAGATCTGCATCACCTGCTCCTGATACACGATCACGCCGAACGTCTCTTCCAGCAGTTCCTTCAACTCCGGCAGATCGTAGACAACCGCCTTGCGTCCCCACTTCCGCTCGATGAAGTCTTCCACCATCCCGCCCTGAATCGGTCCCGGACGGTAAAGCGCGTTCAGCGCAGTCAGGTCCTCCAAACGGCTCGGGTGGTATTTCCGCAGGATGTCCCGCATCCCGCTCGATTCGAACTGGAACACGCCGCTGGTGAAGCCCTTGCAGAACACATCGTAGGTCGCCGGATCGTCCAGCGGCAGATCCTCCGGCACAATGTCCACACCGTGCCGCTTCTTGATCAGCCGCAGCGCATCCTGAATCAGCGTCAGCGTCGTCAGACCCAGAAAGTCCATCTTGAGCAGTTGGAGTTTTTCCAGCCCGCCCATATCGAACTGCGTCACAATTTCGTCCCGGTTGGTCTTGTACAGCGGGACGATGTCCATCAGCGGCAGCGGCGAAATCACCACGCCCGCCGCGTGGACCGAGCAGTTGCGCGACAAGCCCTCCAGCCGCAGCGCCACTTTCAACACATCGTCGGCCAGCGGATCCAGGCGTGCGGCCTCTTTGAATCCCGGCTCCTGATCGATCGCCTCCTGCAGTGAAATGTTCAGCGTGGCCGGCACCAGTTTCGTCAGCCGCTCCACCTCCGAGAGCTTCATTTCCAATACGCGCCCTACGTCTTTAATCGCCGCCCGCGCCCCCAGCGTATTGAACGTGATGATCTGCGCGACCTGCTCGCGGCCATACTTCTGCGTGACGTATTGGATCACCTCGCCGCGCCGGTTCATGCAGAAATCCACGTCCACGTCCGGGAAGCTGACGCGTTCCGGGTTGAGGAAGCGCTCGAACAGCAAGCCGTATTGCAGAGGGTCGATATCCGTGATCTGCATCGCGTAGCTGACCAGGCTGCCCGCCGCCGATCCGCGCCCCGGTCCCACCGGGATGCCGTGATCCTTCGCATACCGGATGAAATCCCACACCACCAGAAAGTAGCCCGAGAATTTCATGTTCTGGATCATCTTGATTTCGCGATCCAGCCGTTCCGAATACTCCTGCAGGTCATGCTTTAGCGTTCCCTTGACTTGCATCGCCTCCAGCCGCGAGCGCCGCTTCTCGAACCCCATTCGCGCCACATACTCGAAGTACGTATCCGTGGTGTGTTCGCTCGGAATATCGAAGCGCGGGAATGGGTCGAGTACCTTCTCCAGCTTGACGTGGCAGCGGTCCGCGATCTCCGAAGTGCGCATCACCGCTTCCGGCAGTTCGTGGAAGAGCGCCAGCATCTCTTCTTGCGACTTCAGGTAGAAGTCCGGCGTGCTCCACCGCATCCGGTTCGGATCGTTGTAATTCTTCCCCGTCTGGATGCACATCAGAATCTCGTGCGCCCGCGCATCTTCCTTGCGCAGATAATGCGAATCGTTCGTCGCCACCAGCGGGAAACCCGTCTCCGCCGAGAGCCGCACCAGCCCCGGTGTCAGCCGCTTGTCCTGCTCCAGGTGATGATCCTGCACCTCCAGGAACAGGTTGTTCTTGCCGAAGATCTCCCCGTACTCATGCGCCGTCCGTCGGGCATCCTCGTACTTATCCGAGAGAATGATCTCCGGGATGTGCCCCCGCAGGCACGCCGTCATCGCAATCAGCCCCTCGGAGTGCGATGCCAGCAGGTCCATGTCGATCCGCGGCTTGTAATAGAAGCCTTCCAGGTAAGCGGTCGAGACCAGCTTGATCAGGTTCTTGTAGCCCTGCTGATTCTCGCAGAGCAGCACCAGATGGTTGTAGCGGTCCGTCGTGCTCCGCGTCTTGTGCCCCTGCTGCGAAACGTAAACCTCGCACCCGATCACCGGATGGATCCCCGAGCTCTTCGCCGCGTTGTAGAACTTGACCGCGCCGAAGAGATTCCCGTGATCCGTCATCGCCACCGAGGGCATCTTCTGTTCGACCATGATCTTCATCAACTGGTCGATATCGCAGGCGCCATCGAGTAGCGAGTAGTCGGTGTGGCAGTGGAGATGGACGAAGGACATGGTTCGGGCAGTTCCTCTTACAAGTCCTCGGGGGAGAGGGCGATTTCCTATTTTAGCGTGGCGGGGCGGAGCGTGTTTAGTCTTCGAACAACTGAGACAGTGGCACCACGATTTCCGTCTCCGGGATGCGCAGCACTCCGTCTTCGAGGGCCGTACAGTTTCCCGGCGTGTGCAGGTCGCTCTCCAGCGTTTTCGGATCGATGACCCAGACGTACGGCGTGCCGAAGTCCAGGATCTCTTGGATCTTCCGTCTCACACGCAGCGGGCGGTCTTCGGGGGAGAGTATCTCTATCCAGATGAAGGGTGGCGTCTCTAATACCTGTTGATCCGGCTTGTTTCCCTGAATGACACAAAGGTCCGGAAGCAGATACCTTCCGCTGCGCAGGCGGATGCGGACATCTGTAACTACCTGGAGATTCCAGGCTTTGCGGCGTCGCAGGAAGTATGCACCCAGGATGAGTTGCAGCTCCGCGTGATCGTAGGTTCCCACGTTTCTCTCGATGAGCACGCCATCTTCAAATTCGCAGTCGGGCTCGTAGGCGGTGTGCAGGTATTCTTCCTCGGAGACCAGAATGCCGGTTGCCATTTCCATAGAATACCGCCAGAGTGGGAGGTTTGGTAGGGACGGGCGGATTCGAACCGCCGACCTGTCGCTTAGGAGGCGGCCGCTCTATCCATCTGAGCTACGTCCCCACTCTCCTCATATTGTAGCCTTGCGCGCCAGCCCCTTGTGGCCAATGTCCGTCCGGTAGTGCATCCCCTCAAATTGAATGCAGCGCGCTGCCTCGTACGCCTTCGCGATCGCCTCGCGCAGATCCGCTCCCCCCGCCGTCACGCCGAGTACCCGCCCGCCCGCCGTCTCCACCATTCCCCGATGCAGTTTCGTGCCCGCGTGGAACACCGTCGCGCCCCGCGTCTCCGCCATCTGTATGCCGCGGATCTCCTTCCCGGTCTCGTATGCCCCCGGGTATCCGCCCGACGCCAGCACCACGCATACGCTCGGCCCTTTCTTCCACTCCAGCGTGACGCCCGCGAGATTTCCCTCCGCCGCCGCCACCAGCGCCGGTACAAAGTCCGATTCCATCCGGTGCATCAGCGGTTGCGTCTCCGGGTCCCCCAGGCGTACGTTGAACTCCAGCACCTTCGGCCCCTCTGCCGTCATCATCAGCCCCGCGTAGAGGAACCCCGTAAAGTTCATCGCGCGCACCGTGGGTAGAATCACCGTCTCCATGATGTTCTGCGTCTGCGCCTCAGTCAAAAGTGACGCGTCGCAATAGGCGCCCATGCCCCCGGTGTTCGGCCCCAGGTCGCCATCGAACGCCGCCTTGTGATCCTGCGTCGCCGCCAGCGGAATCGCCGTCTTCCCGTCGCACAGGGCGATGAAACTGATCTCCTCCCCGCGCAGAAACTCCTCGATCACCAGTTTGCCCTGCAGTGTCGCCAGAGCCGCCTCCGCTTCTGCGGCGTTTTGCGCGATCACCACTCCCTTGCCCGCGGCGAGGCCATCGGCCTTCAGCACCACCGGGTAGTTGAAGCGGCCCAAAGCCATGCGGGCCTGCGTTGCGTCTTCCACCGTGACGTATGCCGCCGTCGGGATTCGACTTTGCGTGAAAAAGTGCTTTGCAAAAATCTTACTGCCTTCCAACTGCGCCGCGTTCGCGTCCGGACCCACAATCCGCATTCCGCGGGCGCGGAACTCGTCCACCAGCCCTGCCACCAGAGGCACCTCCGGACCCACTACCGTCAGGTCCGCCCCAATCGAGATCGCCGCCTCCAGCGGTTTGCCCGGCATGCACGTCGCCACCCGTGCCATACCCGGATTCCCCGGGCAGGCATATACCTCCACCCCGGCTGACTGTGCCAGTTTCCAACAGAGCGCGTGTTCGCGGCCGCCGCTACCAATAACCAGAATCTTCATACACCGTACAATGGTAGCAATGCCTGAGCGGTATGAGATTGTGGTGATTGGCGCCGGCCATGCCGGTTGTGAAGCGGCGCGCGCCTGTGCCCGCATGGGATTGCGCACTGCCATGATCACCATGAACCTCGACCTCATCGCGCAGATGAGCTGCAACCCCGCCATCGGCGGCATCGCCAAAGGTCACTTGGTCCGGGAAATCGATGCCCTCGGCGGTGTCATGGGCGAAGTGGCCGATTCCGTCGGCATTCAGTTCCGTCTCCTCAACACTTCCCGAGGTCCCGCCGTCTGGTCCCCCCGCGCCCAGATGGATAAGAAACTCTACCGCTTCCGCATGAAAGAGGTGTTGGAGCAGGAGCCCAACCTCCGCATCAAGCAAGCCGAAGTTGCAGCCCTCGTTTTGTCCGAAGACCGCCGCGTCACCGGGGTCCTGCTCCGCGATGGCCGGACCATCGATGCCGGAGCCGTGATCGTCACCACCGGGACTTTCCTGAACGGCCTCGCTCACGTCGGCGAGATGACCTATAGCTGCGGCCGCAACGGCGAAGCGCCCTCCCAACTGCTCGGCGACCAACTCCGCACCCTCGGTCTCAATTGGACCCGCCTCAAAACCGGTACTCCGCCCCGCCTCGATGGACGCAGTATTGAGTGGTCAAAGTTCGAACCCCAACCCGGCGATGCCGTCCCCGTGCCCTTCTCGTTTATGACGGAGAAGATTGAACGCCGCCAGATCGAGTGCCACATCGGCTACACCACTGCGGAGACGGCGAGGGTCCTGCGCGAGGCGATCCCGCGCTCACCTCTATATAGTGGACAGATTGAAGGCGTAGGCCCCAGGTATTGCCCCTCGATTGAAGACAAGTTCGTCAAGTTCCCCGATAAGGAGCGTCACCAGATATTTCTCGAACCCGAGGGCCTCGATACGCATGAGGTCTACGTCAATGGCATGTCCACCAGCATGCCCATCGACGTGCAAGCCGCCATGATCGCCTCCATTCCTGGTTTGGAGAATGCCGAAGTCATCCGCCCCGGCTACGCTATAGAATATGATGCGATCGATCCTCGCGAACTGGACCATACCCTGGAGGTGAAGTCCATTCCCGGCCTCTATCTCGCCGGGCAGATCAACGGTACCTCCGGTTACGAAGAGGCCGCCTGCCAGGGTCTGATCGCCGGAATGAACGCCGCAGCGCAACTGCAGAGCGCCGAAAAGGTGGTTTTGGGCCGTACCGAGGGCTATACCGGCATCCTGATCGACGATTTGATTACCAAAGGCGCCGACGAACCCTACCGGATGTTCACGTCCCGAGCCGAATTCCGACTCCACCTGCGCATCGATAATGCCGATTCCCGCCTGACACCGATCGGACGGCGCGCCGGATTGGTCCGCGATGACCGTTGGGAGTTCTTTACCCGGAAAGAAACACAGCGTCTGAAGTTGTTGGCCGCCTTCGAGGGCCACCGCAACGGGCAGTGGTTGAAGCGCCCCGAGGTGTCGATTCAGGAGATTCTCCCCTGGATTCGCGAGGTTTTGGGCGAGGAACCCGTCCGTGGCGTGCTTTCCACCGTCGAAACCGTCATCAAGTATGGCGGCTACATCCAGCAGCAGGAACGGCAGATGGCCCGCCTGAAGGATTCCGGTGGGCGTCTAATCCCTTCCGCGTTCGAGTTTAGTGCCATCCCCGGCCTTTCCCGGGAAGTGAAGGATAAGTTGGAACGCGTTCGTCCCGAGACTTTGGGACAGGCCGCGCGGATCCCCGGTGTCACTCCAGCCGCCATTGCCGTGCTGGATTGTTACCTCAGTTTGAGTTAGTCCCTCTGTCTGTTTCACGTGAAACAGACCAGAGACCGAGCCTGTTTCACGTGAAACAGCACACGAATTGCCCCGATTTTGTTTCACGTGAAACAGCATGATAGGATGAGCCCTTGAGCAGAGTATTCGCGATCACTAACCAGAAAGGCGGAGTCGGGAAAACCACTACCGCCATCAATTTAGCCGCCTCCCTGGCCGCCAACGATATCAAAGTCCTCGTCATCGACTCGGACCCCCAAGGCAATTGCACCAGCGGCCTCGGTGTCTCCAAAGATCCCGATAAACCCAGCCTCTACCACGTCCTCCTCGGCGATACCCACGCCCGCGACGCCGTCCGCCCTACCGACCTCGACGGACTCTCCATCATCACCGCCGACAAAAACTTAATCGGCTCCAACCTCGAACTCATCGATATCGAACGCCGCGAATACCGCCTCCGCGACCGCATCGCCGAACTCCGCAACGATTACCAGTTCATCCTCATCGATTGCCCCCCCGCCCTCGACCTCCTCACCCTCAACGCCCTACTCGCCGCCGATGCCGTCGTCGTCCCCATTCAGTGCGAATTCTTCGCCCTCGAAGGCGTCTCCGAACTCATCGATACCATCGAGCGAATCCGCGAAGCCTTCCAGCATCCCCTCGAAATTGAAGGCATTCTCCTCACCATGTACGACGACCGCACCAACCTCACCCGCCAGGTCGCCGCCGATCTCCGCGAATTCTTCAAGGATGAGGTCTTCCAAACCACCATCCCCCGCAGCATCCGCCTCGCCGAAGCCCCCAGTTTCGGCAAACCCATCCTTACCTACGACCCCCGCTCCAAGGGCGCCGAAAGCTATATCCAACTCGCAAAAGAGATCCTTATCCATGAGCAAACCCGAACATCCGCGCAAAGCCCTCGGTAGAGGCATGGGCGCCCTCCTGCCCACCCGCCCCCCTGTGGCTGTGCCGCACGCGCATCCCGAACCCGCCGCCCCCGCTCCACCCAGCGAAGCCGCGCTCCTCATCCCCATTCACGAGATCCAGATCAATCCCCTGCAGCCCCGCCGCGTCTTTCAACCGGAACGCCTCGCCGAACTCGCGCAGTCCATCCGCAGTAACGGCATCATCCAACCCCTGGTGGTCCGTAAGCTCGAGGGACACTACCAGTTGGTGGCAGGCGAACGCCGCTGGCGCGCCGCCAAACTCGCCGGAGTCGAACAGGTCCCTGTCGTCGTCCGCGAAATCCCCGAAGACCGCCTCCTCGAAATTACCCTCATCGAAAATATCCAGCGCGAAGACCTCAACGCCATCGAAACCGCCACCGCCT
>CAIRBY010000981.1 GCA_903876865.1 uncultured Acidobacteriia bacterium | reverse complement strand
GCATACGGGATTGCGAGCGTGCCGACGATGATCGTGGTGGAACGCGACGGGGTGGTGTCGCGCGTGATCGAGGGCTGGAATCGCCAGGATATGGAAGGGCTGGGCGCTCTGGCGGGGATGACGCTGTTCCGCGCGGGGGACAACGTGCCGGCGTGGAAGGCCGGTTGAGGGTCGCGCAATTAGGCTCCCGGCGGGAGTCAAAAACACGAGAGTTTCGGGCACGGCTCCGGGCGGGGTAAGATAAAAAGACCACCGATGGCAAACACAATTCAAGAGATTCTGGGCACGGCGGCATCGCTCGCCAAGGGCATGGGCATCACGTTCAAGGAAATGATGTCGCCCACGGTGACGGACGAGTATCCGGACGCGCCCCCCGAGTTCCAGGAACGGTTTCGCGGCGTGCACGTGCTGCAGCGCGATATCCACGGGATGGAGAAGTGCGTGGCGTGCTTCCTGTGCGCGGCGGCGTGCCCCTCGAATTGCATTTACATTGAAGCGGCGGAGAACACGGAGAAGGCGCGGATCTCCGGCGGGGAACGGTACGCGGCGGTCTACAACATCGATTACAACCGCTGCATTTTTTGCGGATATTGCGTGGAGGCGTGCCCGACCGACGCGATCACGCACGGCCACGGATTTGAAGCGGCCAGCTACAACACGTCCACACTGGTGAAGCGCAAGGAAGACATGCTGGTGGCGATTGCTCCCGGCATGACGCCGCCGGTGGTGGAAACAGCGTCCGCGGGCGCGCACTAGGGACGCGGTGTTCGGCACCGTCAGGGAACAGATCGAGACCATCTTCCGGGAAGATCCGGCGGCGAAGAGCGTGCTGGAGATCGTGCTGTGCTACCCGGGATTTCACGCGATCCTGGCGCACCGCCTGGCGCACCGGTTATACCAGTGGGGCGTGCCGCTGGCGCCGCGGGTGATCTCGCAGATCAGCCGCTTTTTCACGGGGATCGAAATTCATCCGGGGGCGACGATCGGGCGGCGGTTCTTCATCGATCACGGCTCCGGGGTGGTGATTGGCGAGACCACGGAGATTGGCGACGATGTGCTGCTCTACCAGGGTGTGACGCTGGGCGGCACGGGGAACGAAAAGGGCAAGCGGCATCCGACGATCGGGAACAAGGTGGTGGTGGGCACGGGGGCGAAGGTGCTGGGCAATATCCGCATCGGCGACAACGTGAAGGTGGGCGCGGGAAGCGTGGTGGTGCATCCGGTGCCGGACCACTCGACGGTGGTGGGGATTCCGGGGCGGGTGGTGCGGATTCGGGCGGAGGAAGGCACGCTGGAGCATGGGCGGCTGCCGGATCCGGAGGGGCAGGCGATTGACGATCTGGCGCGGCGGGTGGCGGAGTTGGAAGAGGTTCTGCGCAAGATGATTGCCGAGCACGAGACGGAACACCATCACAAGTCATAAACTGAGTGCATGACACGAAAGCTTCTGTTGCTGGCATTGCTCTGTTCCGGATTCGCCATGGCCGCGGACCGGGTGTATGAACTGCGCACGTACACGTGCTTTGAAGGCAAACTGGAGGCGTTGAAGGCGCGCTTCCGCGACCACACGATCGAGATTTTCAAGCGCCACGGGATGGAGAGCGTGGGGTATTGGGTGCCGCAGGATGCGGAGCGCTCCAAGACCACGCTGATTTACATTCTGGTGCATCCGAGCCTGGAAGCGGCGAAGAAGAACTGGGCGGAGTTCAATGCGGATCCGGAATGGAAGAAGGTTTCGGCGGAGTCGCAGATCAACGGGAAGATCGTGCAGAAGTCCGAATCGGTGTTCATGGATCCGGCGGATTTTTCGATGTTGAAGTAGGGGGGAAGATCGAGGAAGCGGGGACAGGCCGGGAGGCCTGTCCTAGAACACAAGACAGGCCGGGAGGCCTGTCCTACAACACAAGACAGGCCGGGAGGCCTGTCCTACGGGGTTAGGCCAACTTCAAGGGTAGCTGGCGGATGCGTTGGCCGGTGGCGGCGAAGATGGCGTTGCAGACGGCGGGGGCGATGCCGGGGGTGCTGGCTT
>CAIRBY010000980.1 GCA_903876865.1 uncultured Acidobacteriia bacterium | reverse complement strand
CCAAAAGGAAGTGGTCTTCCCCGATGGGCGCGAGGGCAGACCGTCGCTGTCGACCTTGCGGCGCAAGCTCAATCGCTACCGCCAAAAAGGATTCGCCGCGCTGGCCCGTCAGCCGCGCGCGGACCGGGGCAAAGCGCGGTCGGTTGCGCCCGAAGCGTTGGCGTTGGCCGTCGAACTCAAATGCGAACAACCCCGCCGCTCGCACAAGACTCTCAACCGCTTTTTGATGGAGCGCTTTGGTGTGACGGCGCCGAAGTCGACGCTCTACCGCCACCTACGCAAGGCCGGCGCCACCCGGCTCAAGTTGGGCGTCGCCGCACAGCCAGTGCGCAAGCGCTGGACGCGGGAGCATACGCACGATTTGTGGGTGGGCGATTTTGAGGAAGGCCCGTATGTCCTCGTGAACGGAGAGGCCGCGGCCACGCACTTGTCGGCCTTTATCGATTGCCACAGCCGCTACGTGGTCGAGGCCCGCTATTACCTGCGCCAGAATCTGGACATCCTCATCGATTCGTTGCTGCGCGCCTGGGCCGTACACGGAGCATGCAAACAGCTCTACTTGGATAACGCCAAGGTCTACCACGCCAACGCGCTTAAGGCAGCCTGTTGCCGGCTGCACATCCACCTGCTTCACCGGCCGCCGCATGACCCTCCACCCGGTGGATTGATCGAACGCTTCTTCCAAAACGTTCAAGAAGGATTCGAGGCGGAAGTGCGCCAGGGCGGCATCCTCGAACTGAAGCAACTCACCCGCGCGTTTTCCGCGTGGCTCGAAGTGGACTACCATCAGACGGTCCACTCGGAGACCGCCCAGACGCCCAAGGACCGTTACGCCGCCGGCCTCACCGTAATCCGCCAAGTCGATCTTTCCGAGGCGCACGCTTCGTTCATGCGCAGCGAGCAGCGCAGGGTCCATCGCGATTTCTCCGACGTCCAGTTGGACAATCGCTTTTACCGCGTCGACCCCAAACTGCGTGGCGACAAGCTCGAAGTGCGCTACGACCCCTTTGGCGTCCTCGGCT
Organism: uncultured Acidobacteriia bacterium; assembly: GCA_903876865.1. Classification (GTDB taxonomy): domain Bacteria; phylum Acidobacteriota; class Terriglobia; order Bryobacterales; family Bryobacteraceae; genus Solibacter. Next base: position 1,942 of record CAIRBY010000980.1, on the reverse strand, counting down.
CCGTGCAACTGTACTCGTTAGAGGGAATCTACCTCGGCGAGGGCGCGCTTCACCACAGGGAAAATGGTGAAAGACCCCGTATGGACCGTGTCCCGGGCAAGCCCAAGCACAACTACCTGGACCTGCTGGTCAACGAACACGAAAAGCAATTGGCCCAAAAGTCCTGCGGCATCGATTACCGCAAGGCCCTCCCGCAACGCCCCTGGCCTTTCCCTGAATTCGTCAAAACCTTTGCCCGGCTCATGGGGAAGGAAGGCGGTCTCTCCGCTTTCAACGCCGGTGAACTCGAAGCCCTCAAGAAGCTCTACAACCGGGACGCCGCCCTCAATAAGCGGCGCCTCGAGCAGGCCTTCGCAAAGGCCCAATACAAAACCATTGCCTATGTCGCTTACGAACTGAGGCAACCACCCAGGAGGACCAATGATGTTTCTCTCCCACTTCAACATGACCCAAAACCCCTTCACCGAACGGCCCCCCATCGAATGGCTCCTCAAGGACGAACGCACCGCCCAGGGACTCGCCCGGCTCGAATACTTCGCCCAAGAGGGCCTCGTGGCCTTGCTCCTCGGGCAAACCGGCGTCGGCAAATCCTCCCTCTTGCGCCTGTTTCTCCACGCACTGTCCAAGAACCGATACAACACCCCCTACGTACACCTCACCCATCTCAATGCCCGCGGCTTGCTGCGTCTGATCGTCAGCGAACTGGGCGAGGCCCCCGCCTGTGGCAAAGACCGGCTCTTCACCCAGATACTCGAGCGCGTGCACAAGGCTGACGCCGCCACCATCCTCATCCTCGACGAAGCCCACCTCATCGACCCCGGCGCTCTCACCGATTTGCGCCTGCTGCTCAGTTCCGCCCTCGAAAGCGGGCCCTCCCTCAAAATCGTCCTGAGCGGACAGGAACCCCTGCGCGACCTCCTCACCCGCGCCTCCCACGCCGACCTCCAGAACCGCATCACCGTGCGCTACCGCCTCGCGCCGCTCACCGAAGAACAGACCGCCAACTACATCGACACCCGCGTACGGCAAAGCGGCGCCACTGATAAACTCTTCGAACCCGAGGCCAAAACCAGCATCCACGAATTCGCCGCCGGTGTTCCCCGCCTCATCAACAACATCGCCACCGCCTGCCTCATTCACGCCGCCACCCAAGACGGAAAAAAGATCACCGAAGCCCTCGTTAACCAAACCATGACCGAATTCCACCTGCCCTGAGGAGAAAAGACCATGCCCAACCACTACGCCAAACAAACGCTCAAAAGACTCCGAAACGACATCCCCATCGCCATCCTCATCGCCGACATACTCGAACTGCCCTGGAAAACAGCGGAGGGCTACTTCCGCTTCCTATGCCCGCGCTGCGGCGGATTCGATACCGCAACCAACCCCAGGACCAACCTCGCCCGATGTTTCACCTGCAAGCAAAACCTCAACCCCATCGACATCACCATGATCGTAAAACGGCAAAACTTCCGCCAAGCCGTCCAGTTCCTCCAAGGGATTCGTAAAGTCGACGCAAAAGAACTCGCCGCCGGCATCGCCACAGCCATGGCTAGCCAAAATCAAAGATAGCGGGAATCATAGGGTCAAATAATCTGGGCCTTAGCATCTATGATGCGGGGCGAATCCGCAACGCCGATACCAGAAGAGTTATTCGGTTTGCCGCGCTCTGCATACTTGAATCAATAAGCTTCACCCGCAAGGATGGACAATACCTTCGATGGGATTCTCGCTCTGGCCGAAGATCTGGCGGGAAAACTTTTGACAAGGGCGCGATTTTGGCATTTGATGATGCGATTGCCAACAAGCTGGAGGACATCGCATCCGATTTGGGCAGCACCGACTTGCTCTTTGAAGAAGAGGGCATAAGTGATGTGGGGAGTATCGAGCTTCTGGAGGGTTCTTGCCTAGACATTCTCCCGACTCTACGTGCCCGAAATTT
>CAIRBY010000979.1 GCA_903876865.1 uncultured Acidobacteriia bacterium | reverse complement strand
TAGTTTGGGTGCGGCGCGACTCTAGTTTGAATGTGGCGCTACGACGACGATCATGAACGTGCCGGCTTTGGTGGAGGACTTGCCCTCCGCGGTCTGCTCGTATTGGGCGGTGGGCAGGTAGAGTTTGTGCGCCAGCGGGTCCAAGCCCATGGTTCTGGCGCCCGGCGGCGTCTTCACGGTCTGCACGATGGCGAATTTCCCCGGCGCGGTTTCGGCGGCCACGGCGAGCGAGCCGTCTCGGCAACTGGCGAAGGCCTGGCCGCGGTCCAACTGGATGGCATCGACGCTTTCGCCGATGGGGAGGCCGGAGAGGATCCGCCCATCCCCGGTGCTCATGACGATCAGCTTCTGGGGCTTGCGGCAGCCGATGAAGAGGCGGTGGCGGGCCTTGTCCAAGGCCATTCCGACCGGAGCGCCGCCGGGTGTGACCGGCCAGCGGGCGATCACTTTCCGCGCCCGGATATCCACTACGGCGACCTCGTTTTTGTTCATCAGGTTGACGTAGACTTTGCCTGCGCCATCGGAGGTGAGAAACTCGGGTTCGCCGCCGAGTTCGATGGGCGGATCGATTTTACCGTTGGTGGGGTCGATATCCGGTTTCAGGCTCATGAGCAGGCCCTTATCGCCGGAGACCACGAGCACGCGCCGGGTGGCGGGGTCGAAGATGATGCCATCCGCGTCGGGTTGCGCGGGGATTGTGCCGAGGATCGCATTGGTCTTGAGATCGAAGATCACGACGGCGCCGTCTCCGCCGCCATCGCTGATGAAGCCCCTGCCCGCTTCCGGCACGATGACGACGCCGTGGGCGTTCTTCTGGCCGGGAATGTCCGCCACGGTCTTGCCGGACTCGGAATCGATCACCATGGTGTGGGTGGTGCGGGGGACGTAGAGGCGGTGGGTTGCCGGCGCTACCGTGAGGTAGTCCCAGGAGCCGGTGCCGCCGACGGTGAAGGTCTTCGCGACCTCCCATTTGGGCTGTGCCAGGGCCGGGCGGAGGGCCGCGAGCGGCAGCAGCGTCAGGGCCAGAACGAGGGCGCGTGTGGGGTGGGTGAAGGTCTTCATGGCAGTATGGCGGGAGCGGCGGTGAAGGTCTCCCGGAGCGCCAAGCGTATCACAGGGCGCAGGGCGGTACTGCCCAAAGTAAACGGTAAATCACACCTGATTTTCCGGTTTGCCTATATTTTTCGCGAGCCGCCGCTCCCATTCAAGCTAAGAGGGCGCAAAGCACGATGGCACAAAGCAAGATGGCACAAAGCAGCGATTCGAAGATTCTGCGATTTGCCAAGTCCGAACGCATGCTGCACTGGGCGATAGCCGGCCCGTTTCTGTTTTCGTTCGCGACCTCGCTGGTGCTGGTGCTGGTCTACAATCCGGACCACACGCGCCCGTTCCGCGCCCTGGTCTCCGGGTGCCACCGCGCTTCCGGGATTGCGCTGGTGGTGCTGCCGATGCTGGTGACGCTGAAGATCCGCGGCGATCTGCGGGTGCACCTCTACAATATCCGGCAGGCGTGGGTGTGGCTGCTGGACGATATCAAGTGGCTGTTTCTGATGGGCGCCGCCGCCCTCAGCGACCGCGTCCAACTTCCCGAGCAGGGCAAGTTCAACGCCGCCGAGAAGCTGAACTTCATGGTGCTGATGGTGACGTATCCGCTGTACGTGATCACCGGGACGCTGATGTGGTTCCGGCACTTCGCGATCATCGCCTGGATCCTGCATTGTTTCATGGCGTTGCTGGCTACTCCGCTGATTCTAGGGCACTTATATATGGCGCTGATCAATCCGGGGAGCCGCACGGGTTTGCAGGGAATGATCTCCGGGTATGTGGACCGGCAATGGGCCAAGCACCACTACCGGCGCTGGTACCGGGAGCATCACGAGCATACGGAGGCGCCGGAAGTTGCGCCGCCGGTGGAGGCGGAGAAGGCGGAGGCGGGCGGCGTTTAGCTGCGGACGCGGCGCTGGTGGGTGGAGGGGATTTTCATGTCCTCGCGGTACTTGGCTACGGTACGGCGGGTGACGTCGATGCCCTCGCGTTGGAGCATGGCCGTGATCTGCTCATCGGTGAGGGGTTTGGAGCGATCCTCCTCCTCGATCATCTTCTTGACCTTGCGCTTGAGCAGCAGGAGCGGTGTGCCGCCGCCGCTCGGACCCTGCACGGCTTCCGAGAAGAAATAGCGGAGTTCGAAGACGCCCTGCGGCGTGTGTACGTACTTGCTGGCGACGGCGCGGCTGACGGTGGAGGGATGCACGCCCACCTCTTCCGCCACTTCCTTAATCATCATGGGCTTGAGGAAATCGAGGCCCTGGCTGAGGAACTCAATCTGGCGGCGCACGATGGCCTGGCAGACCTTGAGGATGGTCTGCTTGCGCTGCTCGATGTTCTTCATCAACTGAATGGCGGAGGTGTAGCGCTCGCGCACGTAATCGCGCACCTCTTTGGTGGCGCCGTTCTCGCGGTCCAGCATCTTGCGGTACTGGGCGTTGAGGCGCAACTGGGGCACATCCTCGTCGTTCATCTGGATGATGTAATCCTCGCCATCCTTGATGAAGAAGACATCCGGTTCCACCACCCGCGCGCCCGCGCCGGAGTAGCGCAACCCTGGCCGCGGATTGAGGTGCTGGATCATGTGGACGGCGATCTCGATGTGATCGAGCGGGCGTCCCATGACCTTGGCGATTTCCTTGTACTGCTTGGTCTCCATGAGGCGGAGGTGGTTGCTGACGATCTGCCAGGCCACGCCGCCACGGCCGTTCACGCTTTCGATCTGGAGCAGCAGGCATTCACGCAAGTTGCGCGCGCCCACGCCGGCAGGGTCCAGCGATTGCACGACGCGGAGCGCCTCTTCCACCTGTTCGGGCGTGTGCTCGCCGATGGAGGCGATCTCTTCCAGAGAGGCGGTGAGGTAGCCGTCTTCATCGAGGTTGCCGATGATCGATTCGGCCGCGGTGCGCACTTCCGTCGACATGATGCTGACGCTCAACTGCGAGTGCAGATGATCGCCGAGCGTGACGGGTGAGGAAAGAAAGGTTTCAAACGAGGGTTTCTCGACCGATTCGGAGGCAGGGCTCTTGTAGCCCGGGTCGAGGTACTCGTCAAAGAAGCTGCCGAAATCGATCTCGTCGAAGGGATCGGTGGCGGCGGGCGGTTCGGCGAGGGGATCGTTGGCGGCGATCGTGTCGTTATCCGCCACGAGTTGTGCGGCAGCGGACTCCTCGGCATCGGGGAAGAGATTGCCATTGATGGCGGAGCCCTCCGAGCCGTTGTCCACGGAGTTGGCGTCGCTGAGAACTGCGGCTTCGAGGAGTTCGCGGTCGGCGGGGTTGAGGGCTGGCTCGGCCTCCAGAAGGGGCAGAAGTTCCTCGGGGGTGATCTCTTCGCCGGGCTCGTTGGTGGATTCCTCGAGCACCGGGTTCTGCACGATTTCCTGATTGACCATCTCCTTCAATTCCAGCCGGTTGAGCTGGAGGATGGTCACCATCTGGACTAGCCCGGGGGTGAGAATCTGCTTCTGCGCGACCTTCAGTTGTAGTCTGGGCGACAGTAAGCTCATCTGGTTCCTATGATATCACTGGGCAGTTGCATGGAGGCTAAAAACACGAGTTATCCCTTGCAATTTGATTGCCGTTTAAATGCAGGTGTTTAGGCATAGACACGGCGTACCCTGGCGCTGATGTTGCAGAGAATGTTGTACGATATCGTCCCCGCGGTTTTGGCGATCTGCTGCGCATCGAGCGAGACGTCGCCGTCGGCGCCGAGCAGAGTGACCTCATCGCCGGGAGCGAGCGCGGTGGTGTGGCTGAGGTCGATGGTGGTGAGGTCCATGGAGACGGTGCCGAGGATGGGGGTCAACTTGCCATCGGCGATGACTTTGCCGCGGTTAGAGAGGCGGTGGAAGATGCCATCGGCATAGCCGGCGCCGAGAATGCCGATGCGCATGGGGCGGGGCGTGCGGAAACTGCCGCCATAGCCGACCAGCGCGCCTTCGGGCAGATCTTTGACCGCCAGGATCTTGGCCTTCCAGGTAAGAGCGGGCTTGACGTCGAGGAGAGGCGGCGGCGCGTCGCCGCGGGCGGGGGAGAGATAGCCGTAGAGGGCGTGCCCGGCGCGGACGAGGGTGGGCCCATCGGTATCGCGGGCGTAGCCGATGGCGTTGGTGCTGGAGGTGTGAAGCAGGGGCGCGCGTATGCCGGCTTCGCCCAGGGCGCGGACGGTGGATCGAAAGTACTCGATCTGCGCGTCGGTTTGGGGCGAGGTGAAGTCCGCGGCGGAGGCAAAGTGGGTCATGAGGCCTTCGAGGCGGGCGTGGGGCGTGGCGGCGAGGGTTTCGAGGATCTGGGCGGGGGAGGCGCAGGTGCCGAGGCGGCCCATGCCGGAGTCGATCTTGAGGTGGTAGGGAATCGGTTTGGCGGTCGAGGCGGCAAGGTGGTCGAGATCGCGGATCTGCGCCAGGGAGTGAATGGCGGGCGTGAGGTTGTGGGCGAGCAGGGCGTCCGCCTCGTAGGGGAGGTAGCCGCCCATGACGAGGATGCGGGGGTCGCGGATGCCTCCGGCGCGGAGTTGGGCTCCTTCGTCCACGGAACTGACGGCGAACCAGTGGGCGCCCTCGGCCATGAGGACGCGGGAGACTTCGAGCGCGCCGTGGCCATAGGCATCGGCTTTGACGACCGCGGCGACTTCGACGCCGGGTCCGGCTACGGAACGCACATTACGAAAATTGCGCGCGATCTGTTCGCGGGAAACCAGGACATAGGAACGAAACGGAGCGGACACTCTTTTTATTGTAGCGGGTGGGCGGTGACGGTTCCCGCGCGCCACCCCTGCCGGCTACCGTGCTAGCGCTCCGGCAGCGGCACGAACTTGTCTTTGCAGGCGTTGGGCGTGCCGGTTGCGACTGTGCCGGTGAGTTTCACGTCCTCGCCTTTGACGGGCAGATTCACGGCGCCGGGACCGAAGGTGAGATCGGCGTGTTCGGCCACGACCTTGATGTCTTTGAGCGAATCGAACTGCACGTTATCGAAGGTCATGCCGAGGCGGTGGTCGGAGTCGAAGCCCTGAAGTGTGACTTTGCCCGCACCCTGCACGCGCACGTCCTTCAGGACGACGCCGGTGAACCAGGGGAGCTTGCCGCCATCGCGGCGGGCGTGTTCGTAGTCGGAATCCATGTAGATGGGATTTTTGGTGTCGCGAATGCAGATGTCCTGGTAGACGGCGTCTGTGATGCGGCCGCCTTTGAGCGAGTTGGATTTGATGCGGATGCCGTTGTCGGCGCCATCGATGGAGAGGTCGGTGACGCGAATGGTGTCTGCGCCGCCATTGGTCTCGCTGCCGATGGACATGCCATGGCCGGTGTAGAAGTGGTTGTGGGCGATGGTCATGTGCGAGCACTTGCCGCCGGCTTTGACGGCCACGTTGTCATCGCCGGTGTGGATGTAGCAGTGGGTGATGGTGACGTTGGTGGAGGCGCTGGGATCGATGCCATCGGTATTGCGCGCGTTCCTGGGCGTGTTGATGATGACGCCCCACGCGGTGAAGCCGTTGCCGCCGCTATAGGCCACGTGGAAGTTGGCGGAGTTCTTGAGGGTGACGCGGTAGAGGGTGAACTCGTCGCATTTGCTGAGCACGAGGATGCGGGGGCAGTTCTGGCTGCCGCCTTTGCGCGCCTGTTCGGCGAGGTCCCACCAACTGACGTCTTTGCCGAGGAGTTTGGCCCAACCGCGGCCATCGATTGTGCCATCGCCCATGACCGCGGCGCCTGTGACGCCGTTGCCGTTGATCATGGCGCGGCAGCCCTTGCCGGTATCGGTGACGGTGCCGCAACTGCCGGGGCGGACTTCGTAGACCTGAGGGTCGCGGGAGCCGAAGAGGATGGCGCCCGCATCCACGACGAGGGCGACGCCGGGTTTGAGATCGAGCGCGCCGGTGAGGAAGGCGTTGTGCGGCGCGGCGGCTTTGAGTAGGACGGCCTGGCCTTTCGGACACGAGTCGAGCGCCTTCTGGATGCGCGCGGTATCGAGTTTGGATTCGTCCGCATCGGCGAGCGTCTTGTTGTGGTCGATGGCGGAGAGTTGCGCGGTGAGCGCGGCGCAGGTGGCGGGAATTTTGGGTTCGGTGACGGTGCGTGTATCCTGCGCGTGAAGCGGCGTGTGGAGAGCGAAGGCGGCGGCGAGCGCCGCGAGCATCAGTGTACGAGCGTGGGGTCCCATTGGTCTTCTCCTGCAAGGAAGGTTTTGGTGGCGAAGCGGGCGGCTTCGGCCGGGGTGAGTTGGCGGCGGGAGGCGGGGCGGGCGCCGGGGCCGGAGGAAGCGAACTCGGCGTAGAACGAAGTGGGGAGCGAGGCTTTGCCATCGTGCTCCCACTCGTGCCAGCCGGCGGGTTCGAGTGGCGCGGGCATTTCTGTGGACAGGAACACGACCGTGGAATAGGCGCGCCACGGGCGGCCGAGATAGACGTGGTCCGCACCTTTTTCGGCGGTGATGCGGCAGTGATCGAAGACGTAGCCGCTCTGCTGCTCCGGGTACTTTTTGCTCTGCGCGGTGAGCATGATGGTGGAGTGGGCGAGGGCGTGGATTTCGCAGCGGTCGAAGACGGCGAGGGCATCGCCGAAGATGAAATCGACATTGCCTTCGATGTAGCACTCGGCGAAATACTGGCGCGCGGGAGTGCAGGGGCCGCGATCGCTATCGCAGTGTTTGCCGTTCGGGTAGAGGGTGTCCTGATGGCCGAGGAAGCGCACGCGGCGGAAGACGGCGCGGTCGCCCGTGATTTTGAGCGCGACGGCCTGGGAGCCTTCGTGGGCGAGCGGGCGGGTTCGGCTGAAGGTGTTCTCGATGGTCAGGTTCTCGGCGTAGAAATCGTCGCCGGAGACGGTGACGCTGGCGGAGTTGGTGGTACCGCCGGCGGTTCCAGCACTGTTGTCATCAGTGAGGATCACGTCTTGGGGGCGAGCTCCCGCGCCGCGCAGTTGGATGCCGGGGCGGGTGATGCGGAGCACTTCGCGGTAGGCGCCGGGGCGGATGCGGAGGATGGTGGCGCCGGCATCCACGGCGGCTTGAATGGAGGTGAACTCGCCTTTGCCATCGGGGGAGATGATGGTTTCTTTCGGGGCGGCGTGGGCGGCGAAGGCGAGCAGGATGAGGAGGCAGAAGGGGGGGATGACAGAGGTCAGAGTGGCTCCGCTCGATAAACCCAGATTAGCCGACAGGCCACCCCATGCGATGGCCTGTCCCACTGGAGTTCTCACAGGAATAGCGGTTTGATGTGGCGATCGAAGAGATTGCCGGTTACGTTGCGGGCGATATCGGCTTCGCAGGCGTCGAGCATGTGGAGATACTTGTCGCCCATTTTGGCGGCGACTTTGAAGCCGACGTGGAGCAACTGGCGCAGGTCGATATTGAATTCCGGGTTCTGCTGGTCGTGGCGCAGGGCGGAGGTGTACTGTTGGGAAGTCCACGCGTTGACGGTTTCGGGCGCGGGGAGTTTGGCGTAGTTGATATCGATGACGGTGGCGTAGGGCGCGCAGAGGGCGTCGCGGTCGGCGAAGGCCTTGGCGTAAATGTACCTGGCGAGATCGAGGCCTTCTCCGCCGGCTTCGGCGAGGCCGATCAGTTCTTCGAGCCAGGTGGTACCGGCGGTCTTGAGGTGCAGGCCGGCGTTGGTTTTGGCGATGCAGCGGCGGATGGGTCCGTAGATGGAGAACTTATCGCTGCCGGAGTGCACGCTGAGTTTGAGGTTCGCGGGCAGGCCATACTGGCCGATGGCGAAGGCGATCACGGCGAGATCGTCGCCGAACTCCTTTTCGAACTGGACCACGTCGCCGACGTAATCCACGCCCTTGTTGAAGCGGCCGGTGAATTTGGGGGCGATGGTCTGAACGGGGATCTTCTCATCGGCGATGGCGGCGAGAATCACGAGCAGTTCGGGCGGGGTCTGCGGCGCATCGGTCTCATCCATGGAGACTTCGGTGATGAAGTCGCGACCGGCGCGCTGCGCGGAGATGTGGCGGAAGATGGCGCCGGCCTGCTGCACGGCCGCGAGATACTTGGCGGCGATTTGCGCGACCGCTTCGGCGGTGATGGTGAAGGGCTCGGCGATGTTGGGGATGGACACCGTACCCGCGAGTTCCGGATGGCGCGCCACGAACGCGGCGATATCGGCAGCGGCGGCGGGTTGACCGATGGCGGCGGCCACATCGAGCGTGTAGAAATCGCTGGCATCGATGAAGCGATCCACGGTGGTGAGGTTGATGTGATCGGCATCCACGTGATAGGGGTGCGACCAGCCGAGAGCGCGAACGGCGGCATCTGCGGCGGCGCGCACGCTGCCCGGTTCGGAACCGACGATGGTGTGTTCGCGGTTGGATTTATTCCAGACGGGGATGACGGTGGCGCCACGATCCGCGGCCATGACGCAAGCCTGCAACTGGGCCTTGGCTTGGTGCGCGAAGCGGTCCCCTACGCCGAGAGAGAATTTTTCAAGGGTCAACATTTCGAGGTCGAATACCTGACTTTCAACCAGATTATAGTCAAATGCGGACGTGAAATTCCGAAAAGGATTGATTTAGCGCGGCTAAACGATTCTCCGCTTGACGCGGGTAGTGTGCGGACCTACCATCGGTTCTGATGCCCACCTATACCCGCCGCCATGCCCTTGCCGCCGTGGCCGGAGCCGCTTATACGGCCTCCCGCGCCTGGTCTTCTCCGTCGCCTTCTCCCTGGCCCTCTCCGATGGCCGAGGCCGACCCCTGGTCCACGGTCTACCCCGCGATTCTGAAACGGATTCAGGCGCCGAAGTTCCCGAAGAAGGATTTCGACGTGACGCGTTTCGGCGCGAAGGCGGATGGCAAGACGGATTGCACGGAGGCGTTTCGCAAGGCAATCGACGAGGCGGCGCGGGCGGGCGGCGGACGCGTGCTGGTGCGCGAGGGCGCATTCCTGACGGGCGCGATCCACTTGAAGAGCAACGTGAACCTGGCGGTGCTGAAAGACGCGACGATCAAGTTCATTCCCGATCCGAAGCTCTACCCGATCGTGCTGACGCGCTTCGAAGGGCGGGAGTGCATGAACTTCTCGCCGCTGGTGTATGCGCTGGATCAGAAGAATGTCGCGATCACGGGTGGCGGCACGCTGGACGGGCAGGCGAGCGCGGAGAACTGGTGGGCGTGGGCGGGCAAGCGCGGCGCGAAGCCGGGCGATCCGAATCAGCGCAAGGCGGTGCTGGCGCTGGGCGAGATGAGTGAAAACGGCGTGCCGGTGGCGGAGCGCAAGTTCGGCGACGGCAGCTACCTGCGGCCCATGTTCGTGCAGCCCTACCGCTGCACCAATGTGCAGATCGAGGACATCACGATCGTGAATTCGCCGATGTACGAGATGCATCCGGTGCTGTGCAAGAACGTGACGATCCGCAACGTGAAGGTGAACAGTCACGGGCCGAACAACGATGGCTGCGATCCGGAATCGAGCGTGGACGTGCTGATCGATGGCTGCACCTTCGATACGGGCGACGATTGCATCGCGATCAAGAGCGGACGCAATGCGGACGGGCGGCGGTTGCACGCGCCGAGCGAAAACCTGATCGTGCAGAACTGCAATATGAAAGATGGCCACGGCGGCGTCACGCTGGGCAGCGAATGCTCGGGCAATATCCGCAACGTGTTCGCGCAGGATTGCAAGATGGATAGCCCGAGCCTGGACCGCGTGTTGCGGTTCAAGAACAACGCGATCCGCGGCGGCGTGATCGAACACATCTACATGCGCAACATCAAGACCGGGCAGGTGGCGCATGCGGCCATCGACGTGGATTTCTATTACGAGGAAGGCGAGAAGGGGGCCTTCACGCCGGTGGTGCGCGATGTGGAAGTGGTCAACCTGGAAGTGAAGAAGTGCGAGATGGCGTGGTCCCTGCGCGGCTTCAAGAACGCACCGGTGCGCGACATCCGGCTGAAGAACTGCACGTTCGACGGCGCGGCCAAACCGCCGGTCGCGGAGAACGTGGAAGGGCTCGTGCTGGATGGCGTGAGCATCAACGGCAAGCCGGCCAAAGCATAAAGTTCGATGGCGCGCGCCCGCTTGTGACTTAAGTCACTGGCAGGCGCGGTGCTGGCCGTTACCCTCAGCCTTTGCAATCGAAACCGATCACAAAGGACTGATGCCTAATGTTTTGCTATCAATGTGAACAGACGTTCCGGGGAACCGGATGCGTGGATAACGGGGTGTGCGGCAAGGATCCCGCCACGGCGGACCTGCAGGATCTGCTGGTACACGGCCTGAAG
>CAIRBY010000978.1 GCA_903876865.1 uncultured Acidobacteriia bacterium | reverse complement strand
GGCGAATGTGACGGAGGGCTCGGGGCACTTCCGGCGGACGACGGGGAGCCTGGATCGCGAAGAGAATTTGTGGGTGTACCGAAGGACGGGAAAGCCCTGCCGGCGGTGCGGGGCGACGGTTCGAGCGGGGAGACACGGGGCGGATGGGCGGGTGAGTTTCTGGTGCCCGGAGTGTCAGCGCGCGAGTTAGCGGAAGAAGAGTTGGCAGGCGAAAACGCCTGCCCTACTTAGCGTTCGGAGTAGTCGATCAGTTTGCCATACAGGAAGGTGGCGGGGGGCCGGGCGCCGCTCGATACGAAGGCAGCGGCGAGGATGGCGATCGACTCCGGGCCGGTGGTGCAGCGGCCGGGAAACGGGTTGGGGAAGCGGTTCGAGAGTAGCGATTACAATTGAAACTGGTGATGACGGGGTCGATCAAGATTGCATTCTGGATAGCCGTGCTCGCCCTCGCCGTGCTGCGGCCGAAGTTGGGAGACGAGGCGTGGCAGAGGGTGGAGGAGGCGGGGCGGAGAGTCGCACGGCGTCCGGTGGCAGGCTGGCTTGGACTCGGGCTGCTGGTGCTGCTGGTGCGCGCGGCGCTGCTGCCTTTGTGGGCGATACCGGAGCCGGTGATTTACGACGAGTTCGGTTACCTGTTGCAGGCGGACACGTTCGCGAGCGGGCGGTTGACGAACCCTCCGCACGCAGTCTTGCAGTTCTTTGAGAGCGTCTACATTCTGCATCAGCCCACGTACAATGCCAAGTATCCTCCGGGCCAGGGGTTGGCGCTGGCGCTGGGACAGGCCGTGCTCGGCGATCCGTGGTTCGGCGTGTGGCTGAGTTGCGGCGCGATGATGGCGGCGCTCTGCTGGGCGTTGCAGGGATGGCTGCCGCAGCGGTGGGCGCTGCTGGGCGGGCTTCTCGCCCTGCCTCTGTGCCTCTTCAGTTATTGGATGGACAGTTACTGGGGAGGGGCCGTGGCGGCGGTGGGCGGCGCGCTGGTGATGGGGGCGTACGCGCGGATTCTGCGCGGGCGCAGCGCGTATGCGTGGCTACTGGGGCTCGGCCTGGTGCTGCTGGCGATGACGCGAATGTACGAAGGGGCGCTATTCAGCGCGCCGTTCGCGGCCGCGGTGGTGGTGCGCACGCGGCGCCTGCGCGTCTGGGCGCCGATTGCGTTGGTCCTGGTTGCGGGCGCCAGCTTCCTGCTGCATTACAATGCCGTCGTGACGGGCCATGCGCTGCGACTGCCCTATGCGGAGTATCAGCGTCAGTATGGTTACGTGCCGCTGTTCCATTTCCAGGCACTCAGCCCGGCAAAGATTTACCACAACCAGAGCGTGGCGGACGTCTTCTTCGGTTGGGAATACCGGCAATGGAAACGCTCGCAGACGTGGACGCTGTGGCTCGATCGCGGACAGGCGTGGGGCAGGGTCCTGGCGCTGCTGGCCCAAGTCTGGCCACTGATGCTGCTCTTCGCGGCCCTGGTATGGACCGCGTTTCGCGACCGGCGGATGCGCCTGCCCCTGTTCGGGCTGGGAGCGGTGTGCGCCGGATCGCTGCTGCAGATTACGTATTACGCACACTACGCAGCGCCGGCGATGGCGGCGCTGCTCTTGGTGCTGGTGCAGTGCCTGCGCCACTTGCGGCAGATCGGCATTCGCGGTACGGGAGTGGGGCGTTCGCTAGGACGCGCGGTGCCGGCGGGCATGCTGCTGCTGGTCTGTTTCGATCAGGGCGCGCGGCTGTATCGACAGGAGGCGATCGAGCAGACGCAGCCTGCCAATGCGCGCCGCGGCCGGATGGAGCGCAAGTTGGTGGAGGAGCGGCCGGACCGCAAGCACCTGATTGTGGTCCGGTACACGGGCACGCAGGATCCGCATGAGGAGTGGGTTTACAACCGGGCCGACATCGACGGCTCGAGTGTGGTGTGGGCGCACGATCTGGGCGCGGAGCAGAACCGGGTGCTGCTGGATTACTTTCAGGAGCGTACGGTGTGGCTGTTCCAGCCGGATCGCGACCCGGACTTGTTGACGCCATACTGAGGCGGGTGGATCGGCCTGCGGCCGATGCTCTCGTCGGCGTTTCGATAGCCGGGGGCAGTTTACGCTGCGGAGGAAGAGCGGGACCAGGGGGTCCCGGAAGAAGAGTTGGCAGGCGAAAACGCCTGCCCTACTTAGCGTTCGGAGTAGTCGATCAGTTTGCCATCGACCTCTTCGATGTGGAGGATGAACTTGCGGCGGCCATCGAGGAGGGTGACGGGGGCCTGGAAGC
>CAIRBY010000977.1 GCA_903876865.1 uncultured Acidobacteriia bacterium | reverse complement strand
CTGTCGCGATAACGCGCCAGAGTGGGCGCGCCTCGAACTCGCCGAAACCGGTCTCGGACGGCTCGATCACAAAATCGGCAAACTTGAAATCGTAAAGTACGTGCTCGGCGTCGCCGCCATGGAAAGCGAAGCGCGCACCGACGCCTCGGGACTCTGCCTCATCGAACATGCGCCGTGGGGCGTCATCGGCATGTCCCTGCCCGCCACCCATTCCGTGCCCACCATGGCAGGTAACGCCATCAATATTCTCGCCGGGGGCAACACCGCCGTATTCAGTCCGCACCCCGCCGCAGCCAAGATCGCGCAGAAGGCGCTGCAAGTATTCAACCGGGAGATCCAGCGGGAACTCGGCGTCGCCAATGTCCTCACCACTGTGCAGGAGCCCACCATCAAGGCCGCCGAAGAGATGTTCCATCACCCCAACGTGGCCCTGCTCTGCGTCACCGGCGGACCCGCGGTGGTAAAGGCCGCGGCCAAAACCGGCAAGCGCGTAATTGCCGCCGGACCGGGCAATCCGCCCGTGGTGGTGGATGAGACCGCCGATCTGGATAACGCTGCGCGCTCCATCATCGCCGGATCTTCCTTCGACAACAACCTGCTCTGCATTGGCGAGAAGGAAGTTTTCGTCGTCGCCTCGGTGGCTGACGCCTTCCTCGCCGCCTTGAAGCGCGCCGGCGCCGTGCAACTCGACGCGCAGGCAATCGCCAAACTCACCATCGCCGCTTTCACCTTCGACGACGATGGCAAAGGATGCGGCCGCGCCCATCTCAAGCGCGACCTCATCGGCAAGGACACAACCGTGCTCGCGCGCGCCGCCGGAGTTACCATTCCCAGCGGTGTGGACCTCCTCTTCGGCGAGACTTCCGAAGATCATCCCTTCGTGCAGGAGGAACAGATGATGCCGTTCCTCCCGATCGTCCGCGTGCCCGATGTGGACGCCGGAATCCGCGCCGCGCTGCAGGCCGAACACGGCTACCGCCACACGGCCATCATGCACTCCCGCAACATTCATAACGTCACCAAAATGGCCCGCGCCATGAACACCACGCTGTTCGTGCACAACGCCCCGTGCTTCGCCTCGCTCGGCATCGAAGGCCCCAGCTATCTCAGCTACAGCATCGCCACCCCCACCGGCGAAGGCGTCACCACACCCATGACATTTACCCGGCAGCGCCGCATCGTTCTTGGCGGCGGTTCCCTGAGGATCCTCTAATGAGCAACGCAATCGATCTCGCCAGCCTGAAAGTCATCACGCAGAGCGACGTGGAAGAAGCTCTCCGCACCGGCTGGTCCGCCAAGGAATTGCGCGTTGCCGCGTGCACCATCCTGACGCCCTCGGCGCTGGAAACGCTCCAGGCCAAGGGGATCACGCTGCGCAAAGGCGGCGCCGCTTCGTCCGCCACATCCGCCGCGGCATCCGCACCGGATACTCCCGCCAACCGCCTCTTCTTCTCGCCCGAAGCCGAGGCCATCAAGAAGGAAATCTGCGCCATCGGCAAGAAGCTGTGGATGCGCCAGTATGTGGATGGCAATGGCGGCAACATCTCCTACCGCATCGGCCCCAACGAAATCATCTGCACTCCCACGCTGATGAGCAAGTACGATCTCACGCCCGAGGACCTCTGCATGGTGGACCTCACGGGCAAGCAAATCGCCGGAACCCGTCCCCGCACCAGTGAGATCCTGATGCACCTGGAGATCTACAAGGAGACTTCGGAGGCCAAAGGCATTGTGCATTGCCACCCGGCGCACGCCACCGCCTACGCCATCACCGGCAAGATCCCGCCCACCTGCATCATCCCCGAATTCGAAGTCTTCGTCGG
>CAIRBY010000976.1 GCA_903876865.1 uncultured Acidobacteriia bacterium | reverse complement strand
CTGAACAAGATCAAGCGCGAAGACCTGATCGAGCATCACAAAAAGTTCTTCGTGCCCTCGGGCGAACTGGCGGGGATCTCGGGCGACATCGCGCCAGCGGCGGCGGTGGCGAAACTGGAGAAGGCGATCGGCGGCTGGAAGGGCGGTCCGGTAGAGAAGATCACGCTGCCGATGGCGGCGCCGATTGCGGAGAAGAAGGTCTATCTGATTTCGCGTCCCGGTTCGGTGCAGACCAGCCTGACGCTGGCGAATCGCGCGATTGAGCGCACCAACGCCGATTACGTGGCGTGCATGGTGATGAATCAGGTGCTCGGGTCGGGACCGGCGGCGCGCCTGTTCCGCATCATCCGCGAGGAGAAGGGCTACACGTACGGCGTGAGTTCGAGCTTCACGGCGACGCGCTACCTGCAGCATTTCAGCTCCGCGATGAGCGTGCGGACCGAAGTGACGGAGCCGGCGCTGGCGGACCTGCTGAAGGAGTTCCAGGAGATCCGCGACGTGGCGGTGCCGAAGGAAGAACTGGACGGCGCCAAGCGGACGCTGGTGGCGAGCTTCGCGCTCGGGCTGGAGAATCCGGCGCAGGTGTTGCAGCGCTGGATGCAGCAGCGCGAATACGGACTGCCGGAAGATTACTGGGACACCTACTCGGAGAAGATCATGGCGGTGACGGCGGCGGATGTGGCGCGGGTGGCGAAGAAGTACGTGCCGTTCGACAACGTGCAGATCATCGCCGTGGGCGATGGCGACAAGATCCGCGAGTTGCTGAAGAAGTTCGGACCGGTGGAGGAGAAGGCGGTCGAGTAGACGCCACGGCGGTGGGCGGAAGCGTTGGCAGACGGAAGCGCCTGCCCTACTCTGCGGGATCGCTGGTGCGGGTGGCGAAGAAGTTCGTACCGGTGGAAGCGAAGGCAGTCGAATGGACGCTTCACTTTTCAGGGAGACAGGTTGGGCAGGCGGAATGCCCGCCCAACCTGCCGCATCAGAAGGATAAGCGGGCGCCGAACTGAACCACACGCGAGCCGTTGCGCGAAGTGATGATGCCCACGCTTGCCGGCACGCTAATGTTGGTGCCCGGGTTGCCCAGGTTGGCGTGATTCAGAATGTTGAAGGCTTCCATGCGGACCTCCAGGTGAATGCGGTCCGTAAGGGAAGTCTTCTTGAACAGAGCGGAATCCCAGGCGATGCTGCCCGGACCCTGCAGGCTATTGGGCGCCGAGCCGCCGTAGGTGTAAGGCGCGGGCACTGCATACGCGGCGGGGTTGAACCACTGGAACTGATTGCGCTGCGCATTGGTGGGATCGCCAATCAGGTTCGCGCGCCCGCTGGGCCAGCCGGTGAGCGTGCTATTGAAAGAGACGGAAAAGAAGCTGCCCGTGTTGAACGTGGCGATGCCGGCAATCTGCCAGCCGCCGATCACCTTGTTCACGGGACTGGAGATATTCGAAACGAAGCGCTTCCCCTTGCCGAACGGCAGATCATAGATGTAATTCATCACCAGGTAATGCCGCACGTACTGGCTGCTATTCCCGTAATCGAGCCGGAGATTGGTGTAGGTGGTGGCCGTGGCCCCATCGTAGGGGAGGCCTAACACGCGGGTGAACTGATACTCGGCGCCGAATTCCAGACCGGAAGAGAAGCGGCGGGTGGCTCCGAGTTGCAACTGGTGCAGATTCGAATTGCGGCTGGACTGGTAGTAGAAAATATCGCCGAATGGCTGATACTGCCGGCGCGGCTGCACCGGGAGTGAAGAGGGCAGCGGGTTGTTCAGATCGACTACCTGCACGAAGTGGGTGGCCTTGCTACCGACGTAGGAGGCGCGCACAGCGGTGTTGCGGATGGGCTCCCACTCCATGGTGTAGTTCCACTGCTGGTTGTAGCCGAGATGGAAGTTCTTATCCACGGCGTAGAGGTTGGGCGGCGAACTGGTGGAGGAACTGCCGGTGCCGGCCCAGGCATCCGCCCAGGTGAGATTGGGATGCCGTTATTACTGCCCAGGAAGGTCTGCGAAGCGCGGAAGGGAGGGTTGAGGCCCAGATCGCGCAAATCGACGGCGCCATCGTATTCGCCCATCACGTTGTAGAAGATACCGTAGGCGGCGCGGATGACAAACTTCGTGCTGCCGAAGGGCCGGTAGGCAAGACCGATGCGCGGGGCGAAGTTCCGGTTGCCAAGGTTCATATAATTGCTGGCGGTAATTCCCAGCGAGGAGCCGCTGACAATAGGCACCACGCCGGTCCACAGGGGCTGCGCGGTACCGTTGACGACCACCAGCGAATTGAGACTGCGGTCCCACAGGGCGAGTTCGTTGTTCTTGACCCAGGGGCTCTGGTAGTCGTAGCGCAAACCGGCATTGATGGTGAGGCGTTCGGAGATGCGCCAGTCATCCTGCACGTAGGCGGCGTAGCGTTTGTTGACGTCATCGAGGATGAAGTTGCTGGTGGCGCGGGAAGAGGTGGAGATATCGCCGAGCAGAAAATCCGCGAAAGACTGCCCGGTGTAGCGGCCATCGAAGGCGAAAGAGCCGCGGTAGGGCGACGAGTTCTGGCGGTTGACCACATCGACGCGGGAGAAATCGATGCCGGCCTTGAAGGAGTGGCGGCCACGCTGGTAACTGATGCTATCGGCAAGCTGGCGCTGGTGATTGACATCGCCGGAGCCGGGCTGATCGCTCACGGTGGAAAAACCGCTCATGGAGATGGTGGGGAGCCCGCCCAGACCGGACAGCGGCGCCGGATCGCCGGGGATGATCGTGCTGGGGTCGAAGAGGTGGTTCTGCGGCATGCGGTAATCGGTCCAGTAGTTCAGCCCGACACGCAGCACGTTGGCGATCGAGGGGGTGATGACCCGTGTGTACTGCCCGGAGAAGTTCTTGGTGCTAATGCCGAAGCCGTCCCAATTGCCGTAGGGCATGCCTCCGCCGGCGGTGGAGTAGGGACCGTTGTTGGTCCAGAAGTAACGGGCGCTGAGCATGTCCTTATCGGAGAGTTGGTAATCCGCGCGGACGGAGTAGCGGTCGTTGGGCTGGTGCTGGGGCACGTTCGTAACGAAGTTGGTGCCGAGCCCGGTGGCTCCCTGTCCGGGCAGATTGGGCGTGGGGATGTAGGGGAGAAACTTCTGGGAAATGGCGGAGATCCGCGTGGTGGGGATGATGTTGCCCGCGAAGGGGGCGCCGCTGGCGAGCGGATCTTTAATGATTGTAGGGAGGCCGCTGAAATTGCCGCTCATCATGGCGGCTGTGGGGTCGGAGAGCTGAGTGGTGGTGGATTGAACGAGGCGGAGACCTTCAAAGGAGCCAAAGTAGAAGAGCTTGTTCTTGCGGATGGGTCCGCCGACGCTGCCGCCGTATTCATTGCGGTTGAAGGCCGGCTTGGCAATGGTCTGCGCATTGTGGGCTTTGGCGGCCATGACTGCGTTGCGGTTGAATTCGAAGAGGCTGCCATGGAGATCGTTGCCGCCGGATTTCGAAGCCATGATGATCTGCGCGTTCTTGCCGAACTCGGCCGGGGCGGCATTGGCGATGACCTTGAATTCGGCGATGCCGTCCAGAGAGGGCACCTGGCCGAGCAGCCGCTCGCCGATGGCATCGTCATTCGATACCCCGTCCACGGTCTGGCCGGTACCACCACGATAGGCTGCGCCTGCGATGGCGGGGTTGGAGCCGGCCTGCTGCACGCCTGGCATCATCGCCATCAGTCCATAAATACTGGTACGGCCGTTCAGAGGCATGGCCTCGACTTGATGGCTATCGACAACGTTGCCGACAGAGGAGGTCTCCGACTGCACCACCGGCGCCTGCGCATCGACCTCAATCGAGGAAGTGACGGTGCCGACCGCGAGTTCCACATCGAGGCGCGCGGTCTGGTTGACGAGGATGGTGATGTTCCGGCGGACCTGAGCTTTGAAGCCATCGGCGGAGACTTTGAGCTGGTACGTGCCAGGTGCGAGTCTCGGGAAGGTAAAATCACCTTCGGCAGTGGGCGTGGCCGTGACGGCGATGCCGGTGGTCTCGCTGGTGAGTTCGATCTGGGCGCGCGTAATGGCGGCTTTGGCCGGGTCGGTGACGCGTCCAACAATGGTGCCAGTGGTCTGCCCAAAGAGCGGCAGGGCGGCGCACAAAACGGCAAAAACAAGAAAACGGAAGTTAGCGTTCATGGCTGAATCCCCTCGCGGCGTACGACAACGGAGTACACGAAACGGACTATAACTCCCGTCGTGCGCAAAGGCGTGTAGTTTACCGTGAATTCACGGTGTGAACTCGGGCGGCAGTGCCATGATATAGAATTGAATCAAAAGCAGTAAGGCTTCTTACCGGCAACTCGCTCCGGGAAGAGACGTGAAACCATGGGTTCGCCCGCAGAAGAGCTGAAAAAGAGTACCGCGAAGAGTGGAAAAGCTGTTATTTCCGTCAGTCCGGCAGCCGACGACCCACGCTGGCAAGTGGTGCAGCACGTGGTTTCGGGACAGACGTTCGCCAAGGCGGCGCGGCTTTCGCAGTTCCTTCTGTACGTTTGCGAACGTGCGATTTTAGGACGGCTGGACGAGGTCAGCGAGCAGCAGGTCGGCATCCACGTCTTCGGCCGTCCCGCGGATTACAACTCCAACGAAGACAACATTGTCCGGACTCACGCACGGCTCCTGCGAAGGAAGTTGGATGAATACTACCTGGCGGAAGGCAAGGACGAACCGCTGCGGATCCTCATTCCCAAGGGCGGGTATGTCCCGGTATTTGAAGCCGTGCCCGAGCCGGTTGCCCCGGGCCGGGAGCCTGAGGCGGCGCACTGGCTATCGCGCTGGAAGATGGCGGCAGTGGTGGTCTGCCTGCTGCTTGCGGCCGGAGCCGTCGTGATCTCGCTCCGCGGAGGAGCCCACCGCCCCAACCCGCGGGTCCGGCAGTTCTGGAGTCAGATCTTCAATACCGCGCGGCCTACGTTTCTGGTTCCTTCCGACACGGGCTATGTTCTCTATCAGAACTATACAAGGCGCACCGTGACCCTGGCAGAATATCTGGCCCGCGACTTCTGGCGACAGTTCGAGACCCCTCCCGACATGAATCGCGGCGCGATTGAAGGCCTCGCCAGTCTGCCGTACACCAATCAGGTGGACCTGAACCTTTGTTGGCGTCTGGGACGGAGTACGGAGATGGATCTGCAGCGAACCGCGGTGCGGGCGCCGCGGGAGCTTTCGATCAGCGACCTCAAAGGCGCCAATGCTCTGGTGATGGGGGCGCGCAGAGGCAATCCCTGGGCCGAACTTTTCGATCAGCAAAACGCCTTTCAGGGACTCTTCGACGAGACCCGCCGCAATTACGTTTTGAATCGCGAACCGCGCGCCGGCGAAGCCCCGCTGTATACCGAACATCTGGACAACGGAACCCAACACGCCTATGCAATCGTGGCGTTTGTACGCGGCATCACGGGGCAGGAGCATGCGCTGCTGCTCTCCGGCACCACAACACCAGGGACCGAAGGAGCGGGCGATTTTCTGCTGAATGAGCAATCGCTGGGCAGTTTCCTGGAGAAGATCGCTCCGGGAAATGGGCCGGTTCCGCATTTCGAGTTAGTCCTGGACGTTGGGCGCGTAGGCGCGAGCGCGCAGCGGGCGGAAGTGGTGGCCTACCGCGTGCGCAAGGATTAGGGAACCATTACGCGCGCCGTTGCGTAGTGCAACGTTATGAAGATGCTCTGGGTGTGTCTGGCCGGCGCGGTGGCCCTCAGTGCGCAAACTCCCGCGTTTGAAGTGGTATCCATCAAGGCGAATCCCGCTACCGGCGGGGTCAGTTCCGTGCGCAATTCGCCGCAGCGGAGCACGATGGAGAACGTGACGCTGCAGAAGGTGATTCTGGGCGCGTACGGAATCCCCGACGACCGTGGCTACGCGCTCTCCGGGCCGAACTGGCTCGCGACGGAGCGCTTCGACATCCAGGCGACGTATGCGGCGGGCACGGCGCCGGCGCAACTGCGGCAGATGATCCAAGCCATGTTGGCCGAGCGCTTCAAACTGGCGTTGCACCGGGAGACGCGGCAGATGCCGGTGCTGGCACTGGTGGTGGGGAAGAACGGTCCGAAGATGCACGCGGCGGAAGCGGGGCAGGGGCGCACGAGCGCGGGCCCGGGGAAACTGGAGGCCAGCAAGATCACGATGCAGAAGCTGGCGGATCTGCTGGGGCGGTTGACGGGGCAGCAGGTGATCGACGCGACGGAATTGCAAGGCGGGTTCGATTTCACGCTGGAGTGGACGCCGGACGAGACGCAGCCTGCGACGGGCGGCGATGCGGGCGGGGCTTCGCTGTTCGCGGCGGTGCAGGAGCAGTTGGGGCTGAAGTTGGAAGGCAGGAAGGCGCCGGTGGAGATCCTGGTGGTGGACCGCGTGGAGAAGGTTCCGGTGGGGAACTGAGGGCGGTGGCGGGCGGTAGTGGACGCTTCGCAGGAAGAGCGGTACCAGGGGGTCCCGCGCGGACGGGGGCGTCCGCCCCACACGCCAGCGCTACTTAGAGCGCGGGATCGGTGGTCTGGGTGACGGGGAGTTCGAGGGCCACTTCGAGGCCGGGGGCGGCGTTTCTGGCGCGGATGGCGCCCTTGTGCAATTCGATGGCACGGCGGGCGATGGAGAGGCCGAGACCGATGCCGCCGCTGGTGCGGTTGCGGTCTGACTCCACGCGGTAGAAGGGGTCGAAGAGGCGTGGCAGCGCTTCCTCCGGCACGCCGGGACCGTGATCGCGCACCGCCACAACGGCGTGGCCGTTGGTGCGCGCGAGAGTGACCTCGACGGCGGTATCGCGCGGCGAATAGCGGATGGCGTTGCGAATCACGTTCTCCACGGCGCGGCGCAGCAACTCGGGATCGCCCGAGACCGTGATGGGTTCCCGGCTCTGGTATTGCACCGTGCAGCCGTGCGCGGCGGCCTCCAGAGCGGACTCTTCGACGAGTTCCCGGACCAGATCGTCGAAGCGCACCAGGTCGCGGCGGAGCGAACCGGGGTCGCCCTCGGCGCGGGTGACCTGGAGCAACTGGCCGACCAGGGAGTTGAGGCGGTCGGACTCCTTCTGAATGCGGTTGAGGGCGGAATCGGTATCGTCGCCGGAGCGGGCGAGCTCGATGGCGACGCCGAGGCGGGCAAGCGGCGAGCGGAGTTCGTGGGAGATATCGAGAAGGAGGCGGCGCTCCGCGCTGAGCAGGGTTTCCAGGCGCTCCGCCATGCGGTCGAAGGTGCGGGCGAGATCGCCGAGTTCATCCTTGCGGACGCTGCCGGCGCGGGCGGAGAGATCGCCGCGGCCGAAGCGTTCCACGGCGCGCTGCAGTTTGCGCACGGGGCGGGTCAACTGGAAGGCCAGCCAGTAGCAGAGCAGCACAGCGGCGGCCATCACGAAGATGTGTTCGGGTTGCAGAAACCAGGAGCCTACGTGCGCGGGAGGGACGATGAAGAAGAACCAGTACTTGCCATCCTCGGCGGCGCGAGAGACGGTGGAATCGCCGTAGCGGAAGATCTGGTAGATGGCGCGGCGGCGGGCGTCGCGAATCAGATCGGAGCGATCTTCGCCGGTGAGGAGGTCGCGGCCGTTCTCATCGGTCAGAATCGAGCGTGCGTCATAGACGCGGTGGAGAGTATCGAGGAAGGCCTGCAGGGCGGGGCGTCCGCCGGTCTCATAGGCGGTGCGGGCCTCTTCCAACTGAAAGCGGACCAGGCGCGCGACGGGGGCGCGCTCATCGCTATCGTTTTCATTGACGTTCAGAGCGGAGATAAACGCGCTGCCCACCACCGTGATGGCGAGGGCAAACCAGAACCAGAGCAGGATTTTGGCGAAGAGCGAGTTCATTCGGCCACGGCATCCTCCGGGGTGCTGCAGAACTGATAGCCAACACCGCGAATGGTCTTGATGAGGTCGTCGCCATGCTCCAGTTTCTTGCGCAGGTGGCTGATGTGCATGTCGATGGAGCGATCGAAGGGCGTGGCCTTGCGATTATAAAAATTCTCCATCAGCGTATCGCGGGAAAGCACGCGTCCGGCGGAGCGCATCAGCATTTCCAGGATGTCGAATTCGAAGGTGGTGAGTTCGATTTTGCGGCCGCCGGCGACCACTTCGCGGGCGCCGGGATCGAGCGTGATGCCGTTGGATTCGAGGCGGTTGCCGGGGGAGTGCGTGCGCGGCTCGTAGCGGCGTAGAATGGCGCGGATGCGGGCAGCGAGTTCGCGAGGGTTGAAGGGCTTGGCGAGGTAATCGTCCGCGCCGAGTTCGAGGCCGACAATACGGTCCACATCTTCACTGCGCGCAGTGAGCATGATCACGGGCACGGCGGATTTCTGGCGCAGGCGGCGCAGGATTTCGAAGCCATCGATGCCAGGCAGCATGACATCGAGCACGACCAGATCGATGCCGGGCTGCAGGGCGCGTTCCAGGCCCTTATTGCCCTCGTGGGCGGCTTCGACCGTAAACGCCTCGCGGCGGAGGAACTCGCTGAGCAGGGAGGCGAGTTCGGCGTCGTCATCGACCAACAGGATGTGCACGGCTAAAATTTACCACGGGTGCGGCGGTAGACGCAGATTCCGGCGGTATTGATGAGCACGACGACTCCCCCGACTTTCGCGGCGAAGAGGCCGGGTTGCGCCACTTCGAGGATCGGGACCACCTGCAGCACCACCGAGAGGATGGTGACGGCGGCAGCGGTGCAGGCGCCCACTTTGAGCCAGAGCGGCGCGGTATCGAGGCGGCCGCGCAGCACCACCGCGAACATACTGAGGTAGTAGATGCCCGAACAGGCGAAGGCCGCGCCGAGGAGCAGTTGGTTGGCCTCCTGCTCGCCGACGTTGACGAGGCTGAGCCCGCCGAACAGCAGGCAGATCAGCACCACGATCACGAGCGAGCGCACCGGGGTACGGTAGCGGGGATGGAGTTCGCTGAACCAGGGCGGCAGCAGGCCATCCCAACCGGCCACCATGGGCAGGCGGGAGACCTGCGCGACGCAGGCCACGGTCTGCGTGAAGTAGGCGAAGAGCAGGGCGAGGATGGCGGCGCCGGAGAGGATGGAGGCGGTGCGCGAGGAGTGCAGGCCCGCGCCGAGGATCTGCGGGATGGGCGCGATGAGGTCGATCTTTTCCGCGGGCGTGAAGGCGAGTACGGCGCAGGTGCCGAGGATGTAGAGGATGGCGATGGCGGGTCCGGCGATCCACACGGAGCGGGCGATATTGCGCTCCGGCGTGTGGCATTCGCCGGCGAAGATCGCGACCTGTTCGAAGCCGCTGAGGGCGTTGAAGGCGATCTTGCTGAAGAGGCCCACGGTGGTCAGCGTCAGCGCGGGCAAGGCCAGCGACGCGGTGGGCTGCGCCATCGCTTCGCCGCTGAAGATGCGCACCAGGAAGAGCCCGACGATAAGCGCGTAGAGGGCGAGGATGAGCGCGCCGCCGGCGGAGGTGATCCAGCGGGCGAGGTGCAGTCCGATGACGTTGACCCAGAGCACGAGCGCGAAGAAGACGAAGTTGAAGAGCAGGATCAGCGGCTTGTAGCTGGTCATCCAGGCGGCCTGCGGGCCGAGCAGATAAGAGAGGCTGTTGGCGACGAGCGAGCCGCTGGTGGCGTAGAAGAGGATCAGCAGGAAGCCGTAATTCCAGGCGGATTGGAAGCCCGCGAAGGGGCCGAGGCCGATCTTGGTCCACTGATAGACGCCGCCTTCCAGGGGCAGGCGGCGGCTCAGATAGATGACGGTGCCGGCGAGCGG
Source organism: uncultured Acidobacteriia bacterium (assembly GCA_903876865.1). GTDB lineage: Bacteria > Acidobacteriota > Terriglobia > Bryobacterales > Bryobacteraceae > Solibacter. Next base: position 5,097 of record CAIRBY010000976.1, on the reverse strand, counting down.
GAAGTAGAAGAAAACGATGGCGGCAAGCCAGAGCGCGACGTGCGCGCCGCCGAGTTTGGCGGCATAGCCGATCCAGGGCAGGCCCACGATGAGCAGCACCTGGAGCAGCACCAGATCCGTGAGGCGCAGTTCGCGTTTGAGCGACGCGCTCTGCGCCTCGGTACGGGCGATCTCGCTATTGGGTGACGAGGCCATGGACGGATCTGGTTCGTGGCGACGGGGCTTTCGGCGCAAGGCCCAGAGGGACAGGCCGGGATGCCTGTCCTCTTTGAAGGCGACAGGCCGGGATGCCTGTCCTACAGCTTCGGGACTTGGACGGTGATGTTGCGGTACTTCATGCCGCCGGTGTGATCGCCCTGAATGAAGAAGGGGCCGGGCTCGCCTTCCATGGAATCGAGCGCGCCGCCGGTGGTGCCTGCGATCTCCTGGTTATCGATGGTCTTCACGCCGTTGCGCACGATGGTGAGGCGGCGGCCGACGAGCGTGATGTCATAGGTCTCCCACTGGCCGGGGGTGCGGGGCAGGTTGACGGAGGGCTTGAGCATGCTGTAGACCGAGCCGATCTTGTGGAAGTCGTCGTTGGCATCGAGGGGCTCGTACTCGACCTGCACTTCATAGCGGCCGCGCAGGAAGATGCCGCTGTTGCCCTTGTCGGGGCAGTTGAATTCGATGTGCAGCTTGAAATCTTCGAACTTGCGGATGGTGCGGAGATTCGCGCCCTTGGATTCGTTGACGAGTTCGCCGTTCTGCACGATCCAGTGATTGGCGGCGGCGGGATCCACGGGTTCCCAACCGGAGAGATCTTTGCCGTTGAAGATGGACTCTGGAGCCATCCACGCCTTGGGGTCTTTGCGCACGAGGGCGGGCGCCTTCAGGCCGGTGAGCTCGGCGAAGGGCTTGCCGGCGTGCAGTTCGGTGCCGATCAGCTTCTCGCCCTGACGATCGAGTTCCCACGTGGTGGAGCCGTTGGCCCACTGCACGGTGAGATGCGTGCCCTTGACCTCGAACTGTTTGGCGTAGAAGGCGGAACCGCTGCGGGGCTGAATGCGCACGGCGGGCACGCCATCTTTGGGCGCCACTTCCATCCAATCGGGGTAGTTTTTGGCGTTGGGAGTTTGGGGGGCGACGGTGAAGTCCCAGCGTCCGGCGAAGGGATCGCCTTTCTGGGCGGAGGCTGGCGACAGAGCCGCGGCTGCGAGGCAGAGGATGCTCAGAGTTTTCATGACAAGGCTAGTGTAGCGAAGATTGCGTCCGGGCCTGCGCGCCGCGCTGCAGGGTGTCGCACTACAGGGCACGGCGGTACACTCTTTCGTATGCGAGCGTGGATCGTAGTTTTGGCCTCTGTTTTCGCCGGCGCGGCGGGAGCGGCGGAGTCGAAGATGCTGCTGCGGGAGCACTGGGCGATCCAGTCTTCGGCGGACGTGAAAGAGGGCGGCGCGGCGCTCTCCGCCGTGGGGTATGCGGCGGCCAACTGGTACGCGGCGACCATGCCGAGCACGGTCTTTCGCGCGCTGGTGGAGGCGCACGTTTACGCCGACCCCTACTTCGGCACCAACCTGCGGTCTGTGACCGGGGTGAGCTACCCGGTCGGCTTCAATTTCTCCAACGCGAAGATGCCGCCGGAGAGTCCGTTCCGCGTGGCGTGGTGGTTCCGCACGGAGTTTGCGCTGCCCGCGGAGGATGCGGGCAAGACGGTGTGGCTGAATTTCGACGGGCTGAATTTTCGCGCCAACGTGTGGCTGAACGGCAGGCTGATCGCGAACTCGCAGAAGGTGGCGGGCGCGTGGCGACTCTTCCAACTCGACATCACGGCGGCGGCGAAGGCGGGCGCGGCCAATGCGCTCGCGATCGAAATCTTCCCGCCGGAACCGGGAGACCTCGCGATCACATTTGTGGATTGGAATCCGCTGCCGCCGGATAAAGGCATGGGGCTGTGGCGCGATGTTTCGATCACGGCGACGGGTCCGGTGGTGATCCGTTATCCGGTGGTGACGACGAAATTGCAGGGGCAGGACGCGCAGTTGAGCGTGCGCGCGGAGTTGACGAACGCGACCGCGGCTCCGTTGGAAGGCGTGCTGCGCGGGTCGATTCAGAAGCTGGCCTTTTCGCAGCCGGTGAAGCTGGCCGCGGGAGAGACGAAGGTGGTTCACTTCACGGGGCTGAAGGTAGAGAGCCCGCGGCTGTGGTGGCCGGTGGAAGTGGGGACGCAGACGCTGTATCCGCTCGACCTGACGTTCGAAGCGGGCGGCAAGGCGAGCGACACGAATCACACCGAGTTCGGAATTCGCGAGGTCACCAGCGAACTCGATGCGAAGGGGCATCGCCTCTTCCACATCAACGGCAAGAACATCCTGATTCGCGGCGCGGGGTATACGTTCGACATGCTGCTGGCATCGAGCCCGGAGCGGCAGGAGCAGGAATTGCGCTACGTGCGCGATATGAACCTGAACGCGGTGCGCTTCGAGGGCAAGCTGGAGGACGATCACTTTCTGGAGTTGTGCGACCGCATGGGCATCCTGGTGCTGGCGGGCTGGTGCTGCTGCGATCACTGGGAGAAGTGGGGCGCGTGGGACGCGGAAGACGAGCGCATCTCGGTGGACTCGCTGCGCGATCAGTTGCGGCGGCTGGCGCGGCATCCGAGCGTCTTCGACTGGCTCTACGGCAGCGACAATCCGCCGCCGGTGAAGATCGAGCAGGCGTATCTGAAGGTGATTCAGGAAGTGGAGTGGCCGAACCCATACCAATCTTCGGCGACGGCGAAGAAGACGCCGGCGGGAGAGACGGGCGTGAAGATGACGGGCCCGTATGAGTACGTGCCGCCCTCGTATTGGCTGCTGGATACGAAGGAGGGCGGAGCGCACGGCTTCAATACGGAGACGAGTCCGGGACCGGCGCCGCCGCCAATCGAGAGCCTGCGCCGGATGCTGCCGGAGGACAAGCTGTGGCCGATCAACGCAGCGTGGGATTTTCACGCGGGCGGCGGACAGTTCAAGAATCTGAAGGTCTTCAATCAGGCGCTGGACAAGCGCTACGGGCCGTCGCGCTCGGCGGAGGAGTACGCGCGCAAAGCGCAGGTGATGGCGTACGAAGGGCATCGCGCGATGTTCGAAGCGTACGGACGCAACAAGTACACGTCGACGGGTGTGATTCAGTGGATGCTGAACAATGCGTGGCCGGGCATGATCTGGCATCTCTACGACTGGTATCTGCGTCCGGGCGGCAGCTACTTCGGCGCGAAGAAGGCGTGCGAGCCGCTGCACGTACAGTATTCGTATGACGATCGCTCGATCGTGGTGGTGAACTCCTACTACGTGCCCTTCGCGAACATGAAGGTGGTGGCGACGGCGTACAACCTCGATATGACGGTGAAGTACTCGCACGAGGCGAAGATGAACGCGGAGCCGGATAGCAGCACGCGCGTCTTCAACATCCCGGAGATGACGGGGCTGAGTTCGGTGTGGTTCCTGAGCCTGAAGCTCGAAGACCCGTCGGACGATGTGGTGAGCGAAAACTTCTACTGGTTCTCGACCGCGCCGGAGACGCTGGAGTGGGGCAAGAGCACGTGGTACTACACGCCGACGAAGACTTTCGCGGACTATACGGCGCTGCAATCGCTGCCGAAGGTGGAGTTGCAGGTGAGCGCGCAATCGACGGAAGGCGCGACGAAGGTGACGGTGACGAATCCGGCGAAGACGCTGGCGTTTGCGGTGCGGCTGAAGCTGGTGCGGGATACGGATGGCGAAGAGGTGCTGCCGGTGCTGTGGGAGGACAACTACTTCTCGCTGCTGCCGGGGCAGACGCGGACGGTGACGGCGACGTACGCGGCGAAGGATCTGGAGAAGGCGAAGGCGCGGGTGGAGGTGGAGTAAGGCACTCGGCCACGGATAAACACAGATGAACACGGATAGAACAAAACCAAATTCGGCTTCGTTGTTCTTATCTGTGTTGATCTGTGTTCATCTGTGGCTAACTCGTGCTTAGAACGTGAAGCCGACGAGGAATTCGGCCCGGCTGAGCGCGTGGCGATCGGGTCGGCGTAGATTCGAGTGATTCGTGGCGCAGGGAAAAGGCCGCCGAGACGAATCTCGGCGCTGCAGGCAAGAATGCCTGCGCCACGGAGTCTTCGCGGGCGGCGATGAATCGACTGCTGATGAGTGCTTAGAACGTGAAGCCGACGAGGAATTCGGCCTGGCTCAGGTTGCTGTGGAACAGGCCGGCGGGGTCGATGAAATGCTTGTCGCCCCAGCGGGTGATGCGGACCTCGGGGGAGACGTGGAGGATCAGCACCTTCACGTCGATGCCGCCGCCCATGACGAAGCCGCGCGTGGTGGATTTACTGAGTTCAAGCGGACTGCTGGTGGTACCGGTGGTGGTCACGGCCTTGATCACGCTGGTGGCAGTCTGCGTGAGGCCGCTGAGTTTATCCCAGGAGACGCCGGCATCCACGAACGGGTGCACAACCTTGCCTTTGAAGCGGTACTTGGCGAGCAGCGGAAACTCCCAGGCGTTGGCGGTGGTGGCGTTGGCGTAAGTGCCCACCAGGCTCGCGAGAGGACCGCTGGAATTGTAGTTGAAGCGCCGGTAAAGGATATCGAATTCGACGCCGAGTCCGAAGGGGAGGCGCACTTCCGCGGTGGGGCCGAAGAGATAGTGGTTGGTGCTGGTGGAAGCGCCCTGGGTGACGCTGATAAAATCGTTCATCGGCAGACCGCCTTTGACGCCATAGGAGAATGGCTGGGCGAATGCGGCGGCGGTCAGCAGGAGCAGCAGTGAGAATAATTTCGTCATGGGTTTCCGGGTCACACGCGGAGTGTGAAGCTTTCTCCTAAATAGACGCGGCGGACTTCGGGGTCGCGCGCGAGGGCTTCGGGGCTGCCAGCGCGGAAGAGGCGGCCGTTATCCATAATGTACGCCCGATCCGTGACCGCGAGCGTCTCACTGACGTTGTGATCCGTGACTAATATTCCAATTCCCTGGCGTTTGAGATCGAAAATGATCCGCTGCAGTTCCAGCACCTGGATGGGATCGATGCCGCTGAAGGGTTCATCGAGGAGGAGGAAGCTGGGGTTGATGACGAGCGAGCGGGCGATTTCGACG